>NZ_CAAAFS010000209.1:0-16634 GCF_900634755.1 Protofrankia symbiont of Coriaria myrtifolia | reverse complement strand
CCTGTGGGCCGCGTTGCAAACGCTCTCCGAGCGCGCCCCGGTGGTGCTCGCCGTCGACGACACCCACCTCGTCGACACGGCCTCGCTGCGCGGGCTGATCTACCTGGGCCGGCGGCTGGGCTCCCAGCGGGTGCTGCTGATCGCCACCGAGCTGGCGGACCCGGCCGGGGACCGGCTGCGCAACGCCTGGCAGACCGACCTGCTGCGCCAGCCGCGGTGCCACCGGCTGCGGGTCGGCGCGCTGTCGGTGCGCGGGGTGGCCGAGGTGCTCACCCCGCGGCTGGGTGCCACCGCCGCGGGTGCGGCTGCGCCGGGCTGGTGGGAGCTCACCGGCGGCAACCCGCTCCTGCTGCGGGCGCTGCTCGAGGATCTGCCGGCCACCTCCGCCCCGACGCGGGTGCCGGCGGGGCAGCCGGCCCGACCGGCCCCCGGTGAGGCGTTCGGCAAGGCGGTGCTGACCTGCCTGCGCCGCGGCGGCGAGCCATTGCTGCGGGTGGCCCGGGGGCTTGCGGTGCTGGAGGAGGCCGGTTCGGCGGACCTGCTCCCACGGCTGCTCGACGCCGACCCGGCCGGCACCGGCCCGACCGGCGCCCGTCCGACCGGTACCCGTCCGACCGGCACCGACCCGACCGGCACCTATCCGACTGGCGCCCGTCCGACCGGCACCGACCCGACGGTGGCCGGCCCGATTCCCACCCGCGTCCTCGACACCCTTGAGGACGCCGGTGTGCTGCGCGCCGGCCGTTTCCGGCATGCCGCGGCGCGCGCCGCCGTCCTGGCCGACCTGGACGGCCCGGCCCGCACAACGCTGCACCGCCGTGCCGCCGCGCTGCTGTACAGCAGCGGTGCCCCGGCGGAGGATGTCGCGGTCCACCTCGTCGCGGCGGAGCACGCCGGTGAGTCCTGGGGGCTCGACGTCCTGTGCCGGGCGGCCGTGACCGCCCTCGGTCGCGACGAGGCAGGGCGCGCCTTGGAGTGCCTGCGGCTGGCCGGCCTGGCCTGCCAGGACGACGACCAGCGCGCGACGGTCGCGTTGCTGCGGGCCCGCGTCGAGTGGCGGATCAACCCCGGGGCGGCGTTGCGGCACGTGGAGCCGCTGGTCCCGGCACTGCTCACCGGGGAACTGCCGGACCAGCACGCCATCCCACTGGTCAGGCTCCTGCTGTGGCACGGCCGTGAGGACGACGCGACCGCGGGCCTGCGTCAGATGGAGGCACGGCGCGACCGGCTCGACGCGCAGTCACTGGCCGGCCTCGACCTCATCCGCGAGTACCTGCAGGCGAACCATCCACCGCTGTCCGCCAGGGTCGCTTCGTTCGACGGCGCGGACGGCTGGTGCCCGAAGACGGCCGAGCCGAGCGTGGCCACAACCGTCACCGACGGCCCCCAGTTGCCGTCCGTGACGACGCTGACCGACGTCCTGCGCGCCGGCTCCAACCAGGACACGGTCCGTACCGCCGAGTGGGTGCTGCAGGCCACCCCTCTCGACGACATGACCCTGGGCTCGCTGGAGTGGGCGCTGCTCGTGCTGGTCTACGCCGAACGCGCCGACATCGCCGCGCCCTGGTGTGACCAGCTCCTGCGCGATGCCGCGCTGCGGCGGGCGCCGACGTGGCAGGCGATGCTCTCGGGCATCCGCGCGGAGATCGCGGTGCACCAGGGCGACGCGCCGGCGGCGCAGCGTCACGCCCGGGAGGCGCTGACGCTCATCCCCGCGTGGACGTGGGGGGTCGGCGTCGGCCGGCCGCTGTCGGCGTTGATCATGGCCTTGACGGTCACCGGCTGCAACCTCGCCGACCAGGCTCGCGACCAGTCCTGCGATCACTCCCATGATCAGGCCGGCGACCACACCGCCGACCAGGTCGCCGCGCCGATCCCGGACGCGATGTTCCAGACCCGTTTCGGCCTGCAGTACCTCTACGCGCGTGGCCAGCAACGGCTGGCGTCCGGACGGCTGCACGCCGCGCTCGACGACCTGCTGACCTGCGGGCGTCTGATGACCGCCTGGGAGATCGACCTGCCGTCGTTCGTGCCGTGGCGGGTCGAGGCGGCGCTCACCCTGGCGCGCCTGGGCCGGGCCGCCGAGGGCCGGGTGCTCGCCGAGAAGCATCTGACCCGTCCCGGCGGCGCCCGGATGCGCGGGATGGGGCTGCGCGCGCTGGCCGCCACCCTGGAGCCCCGGGAACGCCCCGCGGTGCTGCTGACAGCCGTTGACATCCTCCAGGAACGCGGTGACCGGCTGCAACTGGCCTATGCGCTGGCGGATCTCAGTGACGCCCACCGGCGCGCCGGTGAGCTGACCAAGGCCCGAATGATCACCCGTCGGGCCGTGCAGCTCGCGCAGGAGTGCGGCGCCGAGCCGCTGCGGCTGCGGCTGACCGACCGCGGCGGGGAGGACACCTCCGGTTACGGCGGGGCCGTCGCGACGCTGTCGGCCGCCGAACTGCAGGTCGCGATGCTCGCGGCCTCCGGCCGGACGAACCGTGAGATTGCCAAGAAGCTCTACATCACGGTCAGCACCGTCGAGCAGCACCTCATCCGCGCCTACCGCAAGCTGCGGGTCAGCGGGCGCGCGGACCTCCCGGTGATCCTGCACGTCTGAGCCGGGTAAACCGAGCTGGCCGGGCGCGGAGCGGGCCCGGAGCGGGTTTATCCGGCCGGGCGGGGGCAGAGCCAGGCACAGGACGACCCGTTACGACGCCGGATTCACCCCGACGCTCCGCGCCCACCGCCGGGAGAGGGCTACCAGGAGGCGAGCACGACCAGGCCGATCGTGCCACCGGCCCCGCCTCGACAGCCGGGAACCAGATCCCCAGGACGAACCGGCCGAAGCCGGCGAAAGCGTGAACGGACCGCACCGCCCTGGTAGCCGGCTGGTGGCCGTCCGATGGCCGGCAGCCCGGAGCGGGGGCCGGATGGACCGCTGGAGACGGGCCGGGACGCACCGCCAGGGCCGGAAGAAGGAACTGCCGATGGCCAGAAGAAGGAGTAGCCTCGGCAACACGCCCTGATTTTCAGGCGAAGAGCCTAGCCAAGCACACACGCTTGCGCCATGTCGATGTTCCCGTCACTACCCTCGGCCGGGAATGGTGGCTGGCGCCCCGGTCGGGTTCTTCGATGGACCCACTACGGCCGGCTCGCGGGTGCCGCAGCAGGCAGACGCCCCGCGGTGTCCGTAGTTTCGACACAAAGGACACTATGACTATCGGTAGCATATTTGTTACTTATTGTAGTTCAGGCGTGTCTGTGCCGGCCCGCGACGCCGCAAGCCCGGCAGTCCCATCCGCGCCAGCCGCGCGGCGGGGGGAGGTTCAGGAGCCTCGAATCCACCATATTCCGTTAATACCGGAGGCGTCACGGTGACCGCGCGGCCACACCTCGGCCGGGGCCGGGGCCCGGCCCCGGGCGCCACGGTTCCGGTGGATGCCACGGTTCCGGTGGATGCCACGGTTCCGATGGACGCCGTGGCTCCGATGGACACGGTGCTCTCGGCAGACACCATGGACACGGTGGATGCTGCCAGGGACAACCCAGACGGTGCCAACCTGGACGGCGTCGGCCCGCACACCGCCGGCTCGGACGGTCTCTGCCCGAGCAGCGCCGCTCTGGCCGGCGTTCGCCAGAGCAGCGCAGGGCTGGACGGCACCGCTCTGGACACCGGTCTGGGCGCTGGCCTGGACACCGGCCTGAACGGCATCGGCGTGGACGGTACCGGCGGCGCGGACGGCCAGATGTTCGCCACCCGGGGCGTGATGGGACGGCTGGCAGCGGCCATGGACTGGGCCGGCACCGCGCTCGGCCCGGCCGAGGAGTGGAACTCCACCCTGCGGATGGCAGTGGGCATCTGCCTGGACTCGGCCTTCCCCAAGGCGATCCTGTGGGGTCCCGAGCTCATCATGATCTACAATGACGCCTACCTGCCGATCCTCGGCCACAAACATCCACGCTCCCTGGGCCGGCCGTTTCGGCAGGTCTGGCCGGAGACCTGGGAGATCATGGGCCCGGCGCTCGAACGGGTGTTCGCCGGCGGCGCCGCCGTCAGCACGGACGACCAGCTCCTCCTGCTCGACCGCCGCGGATATCTGGAAGAATGCCATTTCACCCTCTCCCTGAGCCCGGTCCGGGACATCATGGGCGACGGCGGCGTGGCCGGTGTCATGGCGACGGGGCGGGAGACGACCCGCCAGGTGTTCGCCACCCGGCGGCTTGCCTGCCTGCGCGAGCTCGCCACCGCCACCGCGGACTCGTACGACCCGTGGGAGGTGTGCACCCGCGTCATCGAGGTGCTCGGCCGGTATCCCGCGGACGTCTCCTACGGCGTCCTGCTGATGCGCGACCCGGACGCGCAGCGGCCGGTGCTGCGGCCGGCGGCATCCTGCGGCCTGGTCGGTGACCCGCGGGACATCGACCGTCTCGGCGCGCTCGGTGCCGAGGCCCCCCTCCCCGAGCTGGCCGAAGCGCTGTTCTCCGGCCAGGCGCGTCCTGTCCGAGGGCTGCCCGACCGGTTCCCGATCCGGCTGGCCAGCGGCTGCGGGCCACCGGCCTCGGCGATCGCCGCGCCGCTCGCCGAGGGCTGCGACGGGCTGGCCATCGGCCTGCTGCTCGTCGGGGTCAACGACCGGCTCGCCCCCGACGACGACTACCGTGACTTCATCGAGCTGCTGGCCGGTCAGATCTCGACCGCGGTGGTGGTCGCGCGGGCCGGTGAGGTGGAGCGGGCCCGCGCCGCCGACGCCCGCTACCGGGCCCTGCACGACGGGCTGACCGGGCTGCCCAACCGCACCGCCCTGCTCGACCGGCTCCACCAGGCGCTCACCGGCGCCCGGGGCGACCGGCCGCGTCGGGTCGCCGTCCTGTTCGTCGACCTCGACGGCTTCAAGACGGTGAACGACTCGCTGGGCCATCATGCCGGTGACGACCTGCTCCGCGAAGTGGCGGGACGGTGTCGCCGGGCCGCCCGCCCCGGCGACACCGTCGCCCGGTTCTCCGGCGACGAGTTCGCCATCCTGTGTGAGGACATCACGTCCGCGTCCTGCGTCGAGGCGGTCGCCAAACGCCTCGTCAGCACGCTGGCCATCCCCAGGACGGCGTGTGAGCGGACCATCACTGTGACCGCCAGCGTCGGCATCGCCGTCTCCGGCCCGGAGCTGTCCGACCCCGAGGACATCCTGCACGCCGCGGACATCGCCATGTACGCCGCCAAACGGCAGGGCCGTAGCTGCCACATGGTTTTCGACGAGACCATGCGAGCCCAGGTCCGGCGCCGCACGCGGACCGGCAACGACCTGCGCCGTGCGCTCGTCACCGACGAGCTGCGGCTGTTCTACCAGCCGGTGATGAACATGGCCGGCGAGCTCACCGGCGTGGAGGCCCTGCTGAGGTGGCAGCATCCCGAACGCGGCCTGCTCGAGCCCGACGCGTTCCTGGCCGTCGCGGAGGAGACCGGGCTGATCGTTCCGCTCGGCCGCCGCGTCCTGGAGATGGCCTGCCGAACGGCCGGCAGGTGGGCGTCGAAGCTGCCGGCCGGCGTGGCGCCGCGGATCGCCGTCGACGTCTCGGCCTGTCAGCTCGCCGATCCCCGCTTCCTGTCCGAGGTCATCGCGCTGCTGGAGGCCACCAACGCCGACGACCGCTACGAACTCGGCCTGGAGATCACCGAGAGCGCCTTCGTCGACGACGTCCCCGCCGTCACCGCCGCTCTGCGCGACCTGGGCGCCCGCGGGGTCAGCCTGTACGTCGACGACTTCGGTGCCGGCTACTCGTCGCTGAGCTGCCTGCACCGCGCACCCCTCGACGGCCTCAAGATCGACAAAAGGTGTGTCGCGCGGATGACCGAGGACCCTGCCGAGCACGCCGTCGTCGCCGCCGTCATCGGCCTCGCGCACACCCTCGGCCTCACCGCCGTCGCCAACGGCGTGGAAACACCCGAACAGCTCGCCGCGCTCCAGACGCTGCGCTGCGACCTCGTCCAGGGCCGTCTCCTCGCCAGCCCGCAACCCGACCTGCCGAACCTCCCCGACTGGCGGCCCACCGCCATCGAACGCTGCTGACCCGAAATCCCGCCGCTGAACAGACAACACACCGTCGTGTGAATGCTGCTGCCAATCGGTGAAACCCGGTTGGCACGCCTGTCTGATTCGTGCCGCCGCGCGACCCCACGCGTGTCCCGAACACCGTCGGGAGGTGGGCGAACGCGGACGTGAACGGTGCGGTGGCATGGTTTTTCGCCCTCCTGCGGCCTGCGTTCGCCATATTACGGCTCCAGCCGTGGCAACAGCCATCGGGAGCGGTGGGTACGGTGTCGGCATCCTTGACACCGCCGCCGGTCGGGCGGCGTTCAGAAATACGGTGACGGGTCGAAGGGCGGCGTCGGCCCGAGGATTTGTCTGCCCGAGGATTCAGGCACCGGGGCTGGTCGGGTGCGGCAGTCGGGCCTTCGCCGGCGGCACCGCGCCGGGAGGCTGCCGGGACGGCTGGGAGCACGCTGGCCCGGAGTGGCCGTCCCGCGTCCACACGCCCCGGATCATTCGACCATCAACTCGCCGGGCCGGCCTTTTTCCCGAGTTGCAGACAACACTATGGAAAAGAAGCCGCCGTCGTGGCCTGCGCCGGCAACAGGCACCACCCCGAACCGAGGCATCACCCCAAACCGGGATCCTCGTTGTGAGGGATCATATCACCCGATGTCATCACTTGTAGCGTCTGTCCCGCCGGGTTCGAGCCCGGCGTATCGGGCCGGAAGCGCTGTTCGAGGGGCGCCCCCGGCACGAAGCCGGGCCGGCTGTGCCCCGGGCGTTCGTGTGTGTTGTCGTCTCGCTAATTCCATCATGATCATATCAGGGTGAAGATGGCACTGAAAATACGCTGAAGGAGAGAGCGGCCGGCGAGGAATCAGGGGTCGGTCGAAAATTCCTCTCCTGATCATGGATGGCGCACGTCGTCGCAGGTTACAGCATTGATCATATTTTCTTTCGGGATTTCTTGTCGGTCGTCCGCGTGATCTGTGTCGGATAGCCGACTGACGGGTTGTCACACTCCGTCGAAGTATTAATAATCGGTGCACCAATGGTAGTAGTTTCGATAATGGTGGTTCCGTTGCGGGTCGGCGCCGCCGTCCGTCGTCCATGCCGTTTGGCCGGTGTCCTTCTGGCCCGGCGTCCTCGGCGGGGCGAGAGCGAACCCCGGCTCCCACCGCATACGCGCGAGCGTCCGGACGGGAAAGGAGAACGATCATGACGGCAGGACTGGTGCGCCCCGTGACCACGACCAGCCTGCGCTCGATGGTCGGAACACCTGCCGGGCTGACCGGCGCGGCCGGGTACGCCAGGGCCGGCAGCTGGGCGGTCGAATTCTCCGGGCCGTTCCACGGGGCCGGTGCCGGAGAACGGGATGCCGTCACCGCCGCGAACAGCCGGGACTGAACATACGTGATCAACCTGCCCGTCCTCTCCTGGCAGAGGCCCTTTTATCATTTCGGGTCCGGTGTTACCGAGCTCATGGCAGCCACGTGTCATGTGCCGTCCGGGGAAAAGAAGTTCGAGCTGATGGCGTTGGTCCAGGAAGCTGTTCCGGGAACCGGTCGAGGGCGCCGGGCCGGGCTGACCGGGCCCACCGTTGGGGAAATGGCATGCCGGCATGTGCGGCGGCCGAGCAACCAGGTGTTCCGCGGCCGACCGTGTTCCGGTGGCCGGTACCTTACGGTGTACCCGGGGTCACGCCCGGAGCGGCGCGGCAAACCCCTTTGCCACGCTGGGAGCCGAACGGGGGAGGTTGTTGGTGGTGCTTGCTCCGGCATCGCACGGAGATGCCATGATGTTCATTGACGAGATCGCTGTCCGGTGCGCCGGCCAGCAGCCTTGCAGCGGCCTGGGTAGTTTGCCCACCCGCGGCGCTCAGGACATGGAGAAATGGCTGGTAAGATATCCGACCGTCACCTCCAATTTCACTCTGTCCGGTAGTTTCCTGGCAGGTTTGGTCGAGCGCTGCCCCGCCGTCACCGCTAAACAGGAAGCCCCGAACCGCTCTCAGCCACGTACGCTGCTCCGGCGATATGAAAAACGGCTGTGCAAGGATTTTCGGAACTCTTGGCCAGGTGATACGGAACATGTTTCGTCGTGGGCCGAAACGCTATCGCGAGCCTTGTTGGGACGATGCTGAAAAATGTTCGCCCTACGTGTGTCGGAGCCGGGGTCGCGAGTCACTGACGTGAGCTGTCCGGACGGGACTTCCATGACGGTGGAGGTGTCGTACCAGGATTTCAGGAAGCGGCTCACCGGAGACCCGAAATAGCGGACCGGAAATTATGTGACGCCAGGAGAGGGATGGACATGGGCAGGCCCGAGAGGCCGTTGGACGCGGCCAACGGCCCGATTGCCGAATTCGCTCGCGATCTGCGCATGCTACGGAAGCGCGCAGGCAGTCCAAGTTACCGGCAACTCGCCCGTACCGTATTGTTCGCGCCGTCCGTGCTGTCCAGCGCGGCCAGCGGCCACCGGCTGCCCACCCTCGCGGTGACGCTGGCGTTCGTGTCCACCTGCGGGGGAGACCCCGTGGCCTGGGAGCGGCGCTGGCGGGAGATCGCCGGACAGCCAGGCCAGCCACCGGGCCAGGCAGGTCAACCACCAGGCCAGGCGGGCCAGTTAGCTCAGGTGGGCCAGGTGGGCCAGTCAGGCCCGGTAGGTGTGGCGGCCAGCTCCCAGGACGACCGGGAGCTGGCCGTTCTGTCGGCCGACAGCCTGTTCGGCCTGGCCGGGGCGCAGACCGTCACGCATGTGGCGACCAGCACGGTGACCAGTCTCGTCCGTCCCGCCCAACTGCCCATGGGGTCGAGCACGTTCGTCGGCCGCGCGCGGGAACTGGCCACCGCAGCCCGGCTGATCGGCCTTGCCGGGCCGGTCAGGATGCCGCTGCTGGTCAGCGGGCCGATCGGGATCGGCAAGACGGCATTCGCGCTCCGGCTGGCCCACGAGGTGTCCGCCGACTTCCCGGACGGCCGTCTCTACGCGGATCTCGGCGGCTGCGGTACGGCCAGCCGCCCCGTGAACAGCATTGTGCGCGGTTTCCTGCACGCGCTGGGGGTGCCCACCCATCTCGTGCCGGACGATCCGGTGCAGCAGATCGGTCTGTACCGCTCGCTGCTCGCTCAGCGCAGGTTGTTCGTGCTGCTGGCGAACGTCCGTGACGAACAGCGGGTCCGGCCGCTGCTGGGGCAGACCGCGCGCAGCCAGGTCGTGATGACCAGCCGGGCGCGGCTGCTCGGGCTGGACGGCACGCACCGGATCGATCTGGACGCGTTCACCCGCGAGGAGTCGATGACACTGATCGGCCGGCTGGCCGGCGCGGAGCGGGTACGGGCGGAACACGAAGCCGCCGCCGCCATCGCCGAGCTGTGCGAGGACCTGCCACTCGCCGTCAGCATCGTCGCCAGGAAGATAGCGGCCCGGCCGGAGCTGACGATCGCGTACACCGCCAGCCAGCTCGCTGATCATGACATCCATCTGGACATCCTCAGTGTCGGCGACGTGAACGTGCGGGACCGGTTCGCCCTGGCATACCAGCTGCTGTCGCCGGCCGGGCAGGCGCTCGTCCACCAGCTCGGCCGGAACAGGGCGGGATGGACGACCGCGATCGGTGTCGCCGCTGACATGGGCGTACCGATCGAGTCGGCGGACGAGCTGCTGGAGTCGATGGTGGACGCCGGCCTGCTGCGGCGGGCCAGTGTCGCCGGCCGTTACAGTGTGTCGAGGCTGTTCAGCGCGTTCGCCGGGAACGTGCAACGGGACGCCGAGCCGCTGTCGGTCTCGCTGGTGGAGGGCGGGGCGCGGCGGGTGTCGCTCGAACCGCTTCGCCGCGACGTCGGGCCGGCGCTGCTAGCCCTGCCGGCTACCAGGTCCGACGTTGATTGTTCGGATTCGGCGGTCCTTCCGGTCAACGTCACGTGTGGTTTGAATGGTGCACGAACCAGTCGAACGGTTATCGCCGACGCGTAATGGTCCGGCAGGAAGCACGGACCGGCCTCGCCGGCGACGGAGGTCGCCGGGTGTCGGCACACGCGCGTCACCGAATATCGGAAGTTCGTGTTGTGTACAACATGCTGTATTCACCCGCAAGAGGTGCGCCATGTGGATCGCGACAGATGGCCGGCGGTGGCGGCGGCGCGCCGCTGGCTGGCGTCAGGGTGCTGCTGGCCGACGGGCCGGGGCCCGTCGCGTCATACGGATGCCACACCTGGGACAGCCCGGCCACGGCCACCATACGCGCGCGGCATCGACGGATCGGGCCCACGCATCCTGCTGCCCGCGAGGCCACGAGACGCCCGCCATGACCCGAACGCCCGGTTCCAGGCGGTCTGGACAAAGCCCCCACAGGACACCGGTCCCATTTTTGCGGCCAGCCGTGCCATCCGGTGTGGCACGGTGACAGAACAGCGCTCACAGGCGGTATGGAGGACGGCGTGCGACGTACAGCCACCAGGCGGCACTATCTCATGGTCAGGCCGACGTATTTCGACGTCGAGTACTCGATCAACCCGTGGATGGATCCCAAGAAACCCACCTTCACCGAGGTCGCCGTCGCCCAGTGGGAATGGCTTCGCAATCTCTATCTCGAGCTGGGTCACCGGGTGGAACAGCTTCAGCCGCGGTCCGGTCTGCCGGACATGGTGTTCGCGGCCAACGGCGCGACCGTGGTGAACGGCCAGGCGCTTGTCGCGCGCTTCCGGCACACGCACCGCTGCCCGGAGTCCGCCGCCTACCTGCGCTGGTTCCGGGAACACGGTTACCGCAACGTCCGGCAGGCACGGTGGATCAACGAGGGCGAGGGCGACTATCTTCTCGCCGGGCCGCGGCTGCTGGCCGGATCGGGTTTCCGGACCAACACCGAGGCGCACCTGGAATCCCAGGAGTTCTTCGGTATGCCGGTGGTCGGGCTGACCCTCGTCGACCCGCGCTATTACCACCTGGACACGGCGCTCACCGTACTGGACCACGACACGGTCATGTACTATCCGAAGGCCTTTTCCGCGAGCAGCCGCCGGCTGCTCGAGGAGCTCTACCCCGACGCCATCACGGCGTCCGACGACGACGCCGCGGCGTTCGGCCTCAACGCCGTGTCCGACGGACGGCATGTCGTGCTGCCGCAGGCCGCCACCGGGCTGGTCGGCCAGCTGCGCGAGCGCGGCTTCGAGCCGATCGGCGCGGACCTGTCGGAACTGCTCAAGGCCGGCGGCAGCGTCAAGTGCTGCACCCTGGAGCTGCGCGCCGGACAAACCGAAGGACCGCGGCACGGCCGGTGAGCCGGCCGGATCCACCGGTTGTCAGGATCTGTTTGCCTGTTGGCATTCACGGGTTGGCGCGACCGTCGACAGCACGACCCGATCGGTCGCGGCCCACCCGGCCGGGTATATGCTCGAAACGCTGGCCAGTTGTTACCCGGTGCGCTCGGCACCGAGATCGAACGGCTGTACCGAACGATGGCTATACCGGGCGATGGCTATACCGGGCGACTGTATCGGACGGCTCCGTCGAACCGCTCTGTCGTGTTGTCCCGCCGTGTCGATATGTCGTGTCGATTCTGCCCGCGGGCCCGCCGGGACACATTCGTCTATATGAACGGTCGGGTAGCTCGATACGGCTGACCAGAAAAGGCGGCGGCGGGCGCGGACGGACGGAGCGCTGACGTACTTTCTGTCCTCTTTTCGGCCCACCGCTGCCACGCCGCGACCCCGTTCGCGGGAATGGCTGTCGGGGGAGGAGCGCGGGGCCGGGGCTGTCGGATAGTTGTTGCCGGACAGTTACCGAAGAGTGTCCGAAAGTCGGGGTGGCCGGCCGGTAACACGGTGGGACGGGATCATGGTTATCGCCTGGTAGCTGACGTTCTCAGTGGTATCTGTCAGATACTCGTAGTCCTTGGACGGCTGCCGGTACTTTCCCGGCCGGGCGGATGGTTACCGCGATCTGGCCGGCCGCCACGAAGGCAACGGCCCAACTTCCCGAGCCTCCCCTCTTTCACTGCCGCGCTCATTGCTACCACTGGCTGACCGTCCGTCACGAACGCAACGGTCGCAACTCCCCTGGTTTTCTCTTTTCGTTGCCGTGTTCACTTTCCGAAGGCGGCTCCTCGCGTGAGACGTGGGCCTAAGGCGTACTTAATTCAACTTTCGTACCATTTCTCCCATGGGGCTTCTCTCAGACAAAGTGATCATCGTTACGGGCGCCAGCCGGGGGATCGGTGCCGCGGCGGCCCGGCTGTTCGCTGAGGAGGGCGCCCGGGTCGTCCTGGGCGCACGCGGCAGCGGTGAGCTTGAGAAACTGGCTGGTCAGCTGACCGCTGACGGCTTCGACGCAGTCGCCGTGACCGCCGACGCCAGCACGACGGCCGGGGTGGAGTCACTCGTCCAGACGGCGCTGGAACGGTATGGAAAGCTGAACGGGGCGTATCTCAACGCGGCCGTCGGAGACGAACTCGGTAGGAGACTGGCCGATATCACCGAGGAGACCTGGGACGCCATACAGGCCCTGACGCTTCGTGGCATCTGGCTGAACATCCGTGCCCAGATACCCGAGCTGATAAAGGCTGGCGGCGGTTCGATCGTGATCGCTGGCAGCGTGTCCGGACTGGTCGCCGGAATCGGGGACGCGGCCCATCAGGCGGCGAAGATCGGTGTCACCGGTCTTGCGCGAGCGGCGGCCCAGGAATATGCGGCACAGGGAATTCGGGTGAACGTCGTCGCCCCCGGCGCCATTCTGACCGACGGCGTGGCAGCCACGTTCGAGCAGTATCCGCAGGTGCGTGAACGCTTTGAGACCCACACCCCGCTCGGCCGCGTAGGCACGCCGCGCGAGGTCGCCGAAACGGTTGCCTGGTTGCTCAGCGACCGGTCCTCCTACATCACCGGAGTCACGCTCCCCGTCGACGGCGGCCTGCTGGCGACGAGGTTTTGACGGCAGATTCTGGATCAGGGCTGGATGGGCAGGTCCGTACTGTCGGTTGTTTCCGGGGCAGAGGGGCTGGCCTGACGGCGACCAGGCGTAGAAAGTAGAAAGTCGTGAACGCTCGGGACGTCACGAAACTCGCCGCCGGCAGCTCCTCGGCACGGCGGGCGATACGGATCGCCTCCCGTCTCGGGAACGGACCGACTCCGTCCCAGCCTCGCTGCACGCGTCGGCCAGGTATCACTGATCGTTTGCAGTGATCAGTGATACCTGGCCGACGAGAGCCTGCTGGCCGCTGTCCGCGGCAGCGACAAGCGGACAGCGGCCAGACCGGTCTCGTGGCCACCCAGCGCAGGGAAACGGATCATCGCCGCGGACTGTGCGAGGTCGGTCAGCGTAGTCGGCGCAGTATCGGATCAGGGGTCCGTGACACCCGCGCTACCCGGATCTTCACGTCGACCGCGACCGCCCCGTGCTCATGGACGATGAGCGGACTGACGTCCATCTCGGCGATTTCGGGCAGGTCGTCGGCAAGCTGGGCGACGCGCAGCAGGACGTCCTCGAGCGCGGCCACGTCCGCCGGTGGACTTCCCCGGTACCCGAACAGCAGCGCCGAACCGCGGAGGGAACGGACCAGTTCCGCCGCGTCCCGGTCGGTGAGCGGTAGCAGCCGGTAGGACCGGTCGGCGAGCAGGTCGGTGAGGACGCCACCGAGCCCGAATCCGATGAGCGGGCCGAAGGCGGGATCCTGCACGATCCCGACCAGGGTCTCGACGCCGGGGGCGATCATGGACTGTACGGCTGCTCCTCCCATCGCCTCGCCCAGCGCGGCCCGCATGGACCGGTAGGCCGGCGTGGCCAGATCCAGCCGGACGCCGCCCCGGTCGCTCTTGTGCACCAGATCGGGGTTGGCGGCCTTGAGGGCGACCGGTCCACCGATGCGCCCGGCGATGTCGGCGGCCATCTGGGCCGAGGCCGCCTGTTCGGGCCGGGCGACCGGAATGCCACCGGCGGCCAGGAGGTCCGCCGCCACCGTCGGTGGCAACCAGCATCCTTCGGGCTGGTCGGTCAGTGCCACCTCGATGATGTCGCGGGCAGCCGCGGGGGTGACGTCGTCGAAGGCGGGCACGGCGCCCCGGGGACGCCGTAGCCACTGTGCGTGCTCGGCCGCGAGCGACAGTGCACGGACGGCATCCTCGGGGACGGCGAACGCGGGGACGGCGCCCGGCGCGGGTTCGCCCGGTTGCGCGGGCGCGGTGAGGGTCCGCACCCGGGGGGCCTGCCCGAGCACGACCGCGGCCAGCGGGGTCGTGCTCACCGCCGTGACCGTCGCGGCCGCGGCGGCGTCGGCGGCGAGGATGAGCGGGCCGCCCGCGTTCCCGACGATCGCGAGCCGCCGGCCCGCGGGCAGGCGTTGGTGGGCGAGCAGGGTCACTACGTCGAACAGCTCCCCGAGACCGTCGACGGCGATGATCCCGGCCTGCCGGAAAAGGGCGCTGACCCGCACAGCAGGGCTGGCCGCGGCTGCCGTATGGGAGGCGGCGGCGCGTGCCCCGGCCGCTGACGCGCCCCCTTTCACCGCGACGATCGGGGTGCGGCAGCCGACCCGTCGCGCGATCCGGGAGAACTTGCGCGGGTTGCCGAAGGACTCCAGGTACAGCGCGATCACGCCCGTGTCAGGGTCCTGCTCCCACCACGTCAGCAGGTCGTTTCCGCTGGGTTGACCACGGCGAGACGCCCACCGAAGCCGCCCGCGACCATGTTGCGGACGACCTCGTGGCCCACGGTCCTGCGGCGGCGGGAGGCTCCGACGACCACCATCGACGCCGGCCGCAACAACGCCGTGAGGCTGCTGACGTCGGCCGCGCTCTCCCGACTGTCCTGCGCGGCGAGGAGGGACTCCTCGGGCCGGAGCGGAAAGGAGATGTCGATGATCCAGCGGTCCCGGTGCCGCTGGAGGGGGAACCCGGCGTCGGTGAGGACCCTCAGCATGAGATCGTTCTCGTCCAGGGTGTCGGCGACGAACCGGCGGATCCCCCGTCCGCGGGCGTAGGCCGCGAGATGTTCCAGCAGCAGTGTGCCCACCCCCCGGCCCTGCTGGGCGTCCTCGACGGCCAGGGCGACCTCGGCGTCGGCCGGGTCGTCGAGCCGCTCGTAGCCGGCGACCCCGACGATCCGCCCACCGGCCACGGCGGCCAGCGCGCCGTGATCCAGCGCCGGCGCACGGACAAGGTGATCGACATACCAGGTGGCGGCCACCCGAGCGGCGGTGAAGAACCGCAGGTAGGCGGAGCGCGGCGACAGTCCCTCGTGCAGCGACCGCAGGGCGGCCTCGTCATCGTCGGTGACGAGACGCAGATGCACAATTCCGCCGTCGCGCAGCAGGGCGTCACATTCGCTCCACACCCGCGGACACATCCCTCCGTGTTTTCTCGATGTTCCTCTCGGCGTTCTCTCGCGGTGTTCTCTCCCGGCATTCCCTCCCAACGTTCCTCCCAGTGCTCCGGGGCGCAGGCGCCGGTGCGCGGCCGGAGCGGCGTCCGACGGTCGTCGGGGTGGACGGCTCGCCGGGGTGGACGGCTCGCCGGGGTGGACGGCTTGCCGGGGTCGCGGGTGCCAGCCGGCGGCGGGTGACGGATTTTCCGGACGAATATGTGACCAGCGCCGACCGTCCGAGCGGAACGGGAACGTCGCGGCAAGCCGGGCAATTGCAACACCATCGTCGCACCGCTACATTGACAGACCCGGTTGTGAAACTATAGTGGACATTGACAGCCGAGTGGCGAGAGCCACACGCCTGAGTCATATTGCTTGAGTCAGAGCCATTGCCTGAGCCACATTCCTGAGTCATACGGCCTGCGGCCGTGGACTCCTGGGAGGCGCCGTGAAAGCACTGGTGTATCTGGGTTCCGGCTCCGTCGAGATACGAGAGCGTCAGTTTCCGGACATTGCCCGGCGCGACGACGTCCTGGTCAGAGTCACCGGGACGGGAGTCTGCGGTACCGATCGCAAGATTCTGCTCGGCCGCTTTCCGGCACGGCCTGGTGTGGTTCTCGGGCACGAGGCCGTGGGTGTGGTGGAGGCAACGGGGCCGGATGTCACAACGGTGCGGCCCGCCGACCGGGTGGTGGTCAACCCCACCCTGTTCTGCGGCGGCTGCCCGCCCTGCCGGCGTGGGGCGACCAATTTCTGCCAGCACAAGCGAGGAACGGAGGTCGGCGTCGACCGCGACGGCACGTACGCCGACTACGTCGTGCTGCCGGAACGCTTCACCGAACGGCTTCCGGAAGGCATGAGGTTTCGTCAGGCCGTGCTGGTGGAGCCGCTGGCCTGTGTGCTCAACAACGTCCTCGCGGCGGACGTCTCCTTCGGCGACACCGTGGCCGTGCTCGGCGCGGGGCCGATCGGCGTGCTGACGGGCCTGGTCGCGGCGCGACGGGCACGGCGGGTGGTGGTCGTCGAGTCCGACCCGTACCGGCTGGCGACGGCCAAGGCGGCCTTCACCCATGTCGTGGACGGCGGGGGAGCGGATCCGACGGACACCGTGGTGGCGGCGGGCGACGGACGGCGGCCCGAGGTCGTGTTCGACACGACGGGCACGGCCGTGGAGCGGGCGTTGCGCCTGGTGGCCGACGGGGGGCGGGTCGTGGGGATGGGCTTCGACGCCACCTACTCGACGCTGATGACACCGATGTACCTGAC
>NZ_CAAAFS010000208.1:0-35937 GCF_900634755.1 Protofrankia symbiont of Coriaria myrtifolia | reverse complement strand
GTCGTGGGGATGGGCTTCGACGCCACCTACTCGACGCTGATGACACCGATGTACCTGACCAGCCACGGCATCAGCCTGATCGGGGCGGGGGACTACCGAGCCGATGTCTTCCCCGTCGCTGTCGACCTGGCCCGTGAACTGCCGCTGGAGTCCCTGGTGACGCACGAGTTCCCGCTCGAGCGCCACCAGGACGCCTTCGGTCTGCTGGCCTTGGGGGGATGCGGGATACGGCGCGATGAAGGTCGTCATCCGGTCCGATCCGGCGCCCGTGGGGGCGGACGGCTGGCCTGCGAGCGACCGATGAGCACGCGCGGCCCGCTGTACGGCTCGGTGGAGTCAGGCGGAACAAAGATGGTGTGCCTGCTGGGGACGGGCCCCGACGACGTCGCCGCCCACATTCGCTTCCCCACCGGGGAGCCGGGGCCGACACTTGCCCGGGTGGTCGCGTTCTTCCGGGAGGCCGCGGCCGATCACGGGCCGCCGGCCGCGGTGGGCGTCGCGTCCTTCGGCCCGCTGGAGCTGCGCCGCTCCCACCCCCGGTACGGGTTTGTTACGAACACGCCCAAACCCGGCTGGAGCAACGTGGACGTCCAGGGCAGGCTCGCGCGTGAGCTGGGTGTTCCCGTGACGATCGACACCGATGTCAACGGGGCCGCGCTGGGCGAGGGCCGGTGGGGCGCGGCACGTGGGCTGGAGACCTTCGTGTACATCACGGTCGGTACCGGGGTCGGCGGTGCGGCGGTTGTCGGCGGCCGGCCGGTGCGCGGGCTGGTGCACACCGAGATCGGCCATGTGGCGGTGGCACGGCAGCCGGGGGACGGGTTCGCGGGCAACTGCCCCTTCCACGGGGACTGTCTGGAGGGCATGGCGAGCGGACGGGCGGCCGCCGCCCGCTGGGGGCGGCCGGCGGAAGAACTCGCCGGTCAGGAGCTTCGCAGGGCGGTCGAACTGGAGGCGGCCTATCTGGCCGAGGGGCTGCGCAACGTCGTCTACTGCACCGCGCCCGAGCGGATCGTGATCGGGGGCGGGATGTCGGTGCTGCCGGGACTGTTCCCCCTGGTACGGGCCGAGTTGGCGAAGCGGCTCGCCGGGTATCCGGGCCTGCCGGAACAGGCGGCGGACGACTTCGTCGTGTCAGCCGCGCTCGGTTCGATGGCAGGCCCGGCGGGCGGTCTCGTCCTGGCTGCCCGGGCCGCGACCATCGCACGCCAGGACGGAGCGTCGCCGGACGACACGTCGCCGAACGCCGCCGCGGCAGACGCTGCCCAGAACCGCGCGAATGTCGCCCAGAACCGCGTGTACGTGGACCGGCCTCGTCACGAGGAGAACCGGACGCACGGCAGGAGAACGGGTGAGACGGCGATCAGCGATTCCGTCCGTCTCGAGACCGATGTCCGTGCCTGGCTGCTCCACGACGCGCTGCCGGGTGACAGCGTGCGGCACGCGCGTCCGCTTCCCGGCGGGTACACCAACGAGTCGATCCTGCTGACAACCCGTAGAAACGAGCGCTATGTCCTGCGCCGTTACGGTTCGGGCGGAGGCGGGACGGCGGTGCGGCGCAACCCCTGCGAGGTGGAGGCCGCCCTGCTGACGCGGCTGCACGGCCGGGTCCCGGTGCCCGAACTCGTGGCCGCGGACTCGGACGGCCGGGCGACGGGCCGTCCGGCCCTCGTCTACCGTTTCGTCCAGGGCGTCACGTTGTCCGGACCGCTGGCGGATGCCTCTGCGGAGGGTGCGGATTCCCTGGGCCGGGAGGTCGGCGCGGCACTGGCCCGCATCGGCATGTTCGCTCTGCCCGGGCCGGGATACTTCGAGGAAGCCTCGCTCGTGCCCCGGCCGGTGAGGCGGGATGTCACGAGCGATCTGCCGGAATTCGTGGAGAGGCTCCTCTCGGCGGCGCGGCACCCGGACGGACGGCCCGGCGGCACCGGTCGCGCCGCGCAACGCCTCAGCTCCTCCGACGTGGCGACGCTGCGGTGGCTGGCCGAGAGGAGCGCGCGGCCGTGCGCCGCCGTGTGCGGCCAGCGCAGCCTCGTCCACAACGACTTCAACCCGAAGAACGTGCTGGTCGAGCGGCGGAGTGACGACCGCTGGCAGGTGGCCGCGGTGCTCGACTGGGAACTGGCCTTCAGCGGTTCGCCGCTGGTGGACATCGGCAACATGCTGCGCTTCGCCGACGACTACCCGACGGCCTTCTCCCGGGGGTTGACGGACGCCTTCCAGGCCGGCGGCGGTCTGCTGCCACCGGACTGGCCGCGGATCAGTCGTGCCCTCGATCTCTTCGCGTTGACGGACATCCTGACCCGTCCCCCGGACGACGACCTGTTCGCCCGGGCCCGGGCCGTCATGCTGCGCCACGCGGCCCACGAGAGAGAGCTCCGCCGTTCCCCTTCCAACCAGATCTCGCCGTTCATCTGACCCGTTCACGCGTCGCACGCACCTCGATCGAGACCGAACGGCGGGCGGCGGACGGCTTCCTGTATCGCTCCGCGAAAACTCCGTGAGGCGTTTCTCGCGTCGATCACCGAAGGAGTTCCAAGATGACGGAAACAGCGCGGGGACAGGAGCTCCTGACCCCGACACCCGAATGCAGGTGCAACGGCACACCGCCGACTCCCGAACAGACCGAGGGGCCGTACTACAAGCCCTGCACCCCGTACAAGACAAACTTCCGCAACGATGTCGGGGCTGGTACGCCCATGGTACTGTCCGGCCGTGTCGTGGGGCTGGACGGAAAACCGGTCGGCGGTACGCTGCTGGACTTCTGGCAGGTCGGCGACGAGGGTGTGTACGACGAGGAGGGCTTCACCCTGCGCGGACACCAGTTCGCCGACACCGCGGGGAACTGGCGGCTGGAAACCGTCCTGCCGGCCGTCTACCCGGGCCGTACCCGCCACGTCCACGTGAAGGTGCAGCCGCCCGGCGGCGCGGTGCTGACGACGATGCTGTACTTCCCGGGAGAGCGCAGAAACCGTCTGGACAGGCATTTCCGGCCGGAATGCCTCATGAACGTCCGCGAGGCGGCGGAGGGCTGGGAAGGGAGTTTCACCTTCGTTCTTCCCGTCTGAGCGCGGCCACGAGGCCGGCGGAATCGCGCCGGATGAACTCCGGCATTCGACGGCCGTCGCCCACACCAAGGGGGCGGTAAGCTTGTACGACACGCGGCGAATCCAGGACCTGCTCCACCACCAGGTCAGCGACTACATGATGCACCACGGTGACGGCATCTACCTGTACGACACCGAGGGCAGGGCGTACATCGACTGTGCCTCCGCCACCTTCAATCTCAGCCTCGGCTACAGCCACCCCGAAATCATCAAGGCCATCCGTGAGCAGGCCGATCTACTGATCCACGCCACTTCGACGTTCCAGACCAGGCCCGTCGACGAACTCGTCCGCAGGCTTGTCGCGGTGTCACCGCCGAACCTCACGCGGGTGCACCTGAAGGTGTCGGGGGGTTCCACCGCGAACGAGGGCGCGGTGAAGATGGCACAGGTCCACACTGGCCGCCGTGACGTGATCACCCTGTTTCGCAGCCACCACGGCCAGACCCTGCTGACGACGGCGATGTCCGGGGAGGCGTTCCGCAGGGAGCCGTTCCCGCTGCTCGTCCCCGGGGTCGTCCATGTCCCCGACCCGTACTGCCGGCGCTGCTTCTACCGGCAGCGGCCGGACACCTGCGGTCTGCTGTGCGCGGAACGGATCAACGACTTCATCGATCACGCGTCCTCGGGGAGTGTCGCCTGCGTCGTCGTCGAACCGGTGTCCGGCTCCGGCGGCAACATCGTGCCACCGGACGGATACCTGGCGGCGCTGCGCCGCATCTGCGACGAGCGGGGCATCGTCCTGGTCTTCGACGAGGTCCAGACCGGTATCGGCCGCACCGGGCACATGTTCGCCGCGGACCACTTCGATGTGCGGCCCGACATCATCACCACGTCCAAGGGGCTGGGCGGTTCCGGAGCCCAGGTCGCGGCGATCCTCACCAGCGGGGAGTTCTCCGGGCTCGGTGGCGAGTTCCACTCGTTCACGTACGGCGGCAACCTCCTGGCTGCGGCGGCCGCCGCCCGGACCCTCGAGATCGTCTCCCGGCCTGCCTTCCTGGCGAACGTCCGCGCGGTCGGGGCGCACATCATGCGGCGGCTGCGCGGCATGGCCCAGCGGTACCCCTGCGTCGACGACGTGCGGGGACTGGGCCTGATGATCGGAATCGAACTCACCGATCGTGATGGCCAGCCCGCCACCTCGCTGACACGGCATCTCGCGCGCAGCGGCATGGAGCACGGCCTGATCCTGCGCACCTCCCGCTACGGACGCGGAAACGTGCTGAAGATACGGCCGCCTCTGATCATCACAATCGAGGAGGCGGACCTGCTCTGCGACCGCCTGGAGACCCTCGTCGCCCAGGAGGCGCAGTGACCCTCGTCGCCTGGAGGGGCGCGGGGCGACGGACGTCACCTGGAGAGGTGCAGTAACGAACGGCAGGAGGGCCCGGATGGACGATCACGGGTGGCAGGGCTGGCGGGAGTACCTGCTCGGCCTCGCCCGGCTGGTGCGCGGCGAGATCACCGCGGGCCGAGCCCTGACGGAGAACCGCGGCGTACGCGGTCACTCGCCCGGTGGTGACGCCCAGTTCGGGATCGACGACGTGGCCGAGCGCGCCGTGTGGAAGTACGTCGTCGAGCGGGACCTGCCTATGGCCGTGTTCTCCGAGGACCGCGGCCTGCGCGAGCACGGCCGCGCCCCACGGCACCTGCTGGTTGTCGACCCCATCGACGGCACCCGCTCCGCCGTGGCCGGGCTGGAGTCCGCCACCGTCGCCGTCGCCGTCGCCCGCCTCACCGCGCGTCCCCGGATCGCGGACGTGCGGCACGCGCTGCTGATGGAGTGGAAGACCGGTGCCTGCCTGTACGCCGAGAGGGACACCCCCGGGGTGGTCGCGCACGGGTACGACCACCCCGTGCCCGCCCCGACCCGCACCACGGACCCGTCACGGATGTTCTGGTCGCTGGAGTTCAACGGGCACCCGGCCCGGCTGATGACCGAGGCATACGGACATCTCATCGACCTGTCGGCCAACACGGGGGGCGTGTTCGTCTTCAGCAGTGCCACCTACTCCATCTCCCGCCTGATCACCGGGCAGCTCGACGCGTACGTCGACATCGGCAACCGCCTGCTGCGGGACGACCCCGCGCTGCTCGGCGAGTTCCAGCGCGTGGGCAACGGACGCGTGCTGCACCTGTTCCCCTATGACATCGCCGCCGCCGTCCTGCTGGCCGAGAAGGCCGGCATCGTCATCACCGACGCCTACGGGCAGCCGCTGGGCGACACGGCCCTGACCGACCTGGACGTCACCAACCAGCGGTCCTGCGTGGCCGCCTCCACCCCGCAACTGCACAGGAAACTGCTCGACAGCATCGCCTGGCCCGTCCGGAAGGAGCCGGCATGACCTCGAACATTTCAGATACATCGAACATTTCGAATACCTCGAATATTTCGGGCACCTTGTGTGCCGCGGATATCACGGATGCCGGGTTCCAGCGGCTTCTCGACCGCCTCTCGGCCAGGGCCAGCAGCGACTACTACAACCCGTACACCACGTTCGACTGGCCACCGAGCCTGCCCGCGGACGAATTCTGGTTCTCGCCCGAACTGCTGTCCGTGCACGGGACGCAGTACGCCGAGAATCTCACCCCCGCCCAGCTGCGCGCCCTCAGCCGCTGGGAGAGCGTCAACTTCTACAGCCTGAACGTCCACGGAATCAGGGAACTGCTCATCGAGGTCATGCACCGGGTCCACACGCCCGGCTTCGAGACGCCGTCCGAGTTCTTCCACCACTTCATGGGTGAGGAGAACGAGCACATGTGGTTCTTCGCCACCTTCTGCCTGAAGTACGGCGGGCGAATTTACCCCAGCAAAAAACTGGGGCCGGCCGCTCCCGCCCAGGACCCGCGGCGGGAGAACTTCCTGGTGTTCGCCCGCATCCTGCTGTTCGAGCAGATCGTCGACCACTACAACGTGCACCTGGCCGCCGACGACCGGCTGCATCCCACCATCCGGCAGCTGAACCGGATTCACCACCAGGACGAGAGCCGCCACATCGCCTTCGGAGCACGGCTGGTCCAGCTGCTGTGGGAGCGGCTGCTGGCGGCCGGGCTGGACGCCGAGGACCGTGCGGCCGTCAGCCGCTACCTCGCCGACTATCTCAGCGCCAGCATGGCCTCGTTCTACAACCCCGCCGCCTACCGCGACACCGGGATCCCCGACGGATTCGCGCTCCGCGGGCGGCTGCTGAACCATCCCGCCCGTCGCGCCGCCCACGAGCGCGTACTGCGCAAGAGCACGGACTTCCTCACCAGGATCGGCATCCCCCTCGCGGTGTGAGCAGGCCACCACTGCCGGGCCGCCGGCCACCACCGTCGGCGCGCCACGCGCCCGGCCTCCTTCCCGCCATCCACCAGACAGGCCCTAGGGAGGACGATGTCCCGCACCGAGTCCCACACCGGCGGGTCCCACACCGGCGGGTCCCACACCGGCGGGTCCCGTACCGAGCACACCACTGTGCCCGCCGGCTCTCCCACGGCCTGGTCCGCGTGCGACGGTCTGGCCTGCCTGGGCGGGGCGGCGACCTCGCTGCTGCGCACCCTCGACGACGTCTTCGCGGGCTGGGGCACCGCCCGCGGTGCCGAGCCGATGACGCTCCCGCCGTTGCTGCCGGCCGCGGCCCTCAGAGAACTGGACTACTTCCACAACTTCCCGCACCTCGGCAGCGTCGTCAGCGGCATCAGACCGGACCGCCTCGACCACTACGGTGCGGGGAAGGCGGTCGTCCCGATCCCCGCCCAGGATCTCAGCGATGCCACGTACCTGCTGCCGTCGGCCACCTGCTACGCGGGGTTCCTGCACTTCACCGGCACCGAGCTCGCCGGACCGGCGACCCTGGTGACCATGGTGTCCCGCTGTTTCCGCAACGAGGAGCACTACGACGGCCTGCGCCGCCTGTGGGGCTTCACCATGCGGGAGATCGTCTGTCTCGGCTCCCGTGAGGCGGTCCAGGCGCACCTCGACAACCACCACCAGGAGATCGCCGCCTTCGCCGCGTGCCTCGGGATCGAGCTGCGCCGCGTCCCCGCGACCGATCCCTTCTTCCAGAAGGACGGATCGCGTGCGGTGATGCAACTCCTCGCGCCGGTCAAGGAGGAGTACGCAAGCCGGGACGGCACGGCGGTGGCCTCGTTCAACCACCACCGGAACTTCTTCGGGGAACGCTGCGCCATCCGATACGCGGGACGGCCCGCGTTCACCGGGTGCGTCGCCTTCGGCCTGGAACGCTGGCTGCACGTCCTGGACGAACGCTTCGACGGGGACCTCGTCGCGGCCCGGGACGCGGTCCTGAAGGCGGGAGCCGTCCAGTGACCGCGCCGAGCGTGCCCGTGCTCCCCGGCCGGCTGGGACGGGCCCTCGGACTCACCCTGCCTCTGCTCCAGGCCGGGATGGGTGGCATCGCGGGACCCAGGCTGTGCGCCGAGGTGTCCCGCGCGGGCGCCGGCGGCGTACTCGCCCTCTACAGGGAACCGCCAGCCCAGGTGAGCCGTCTTGTCACCGCCACCGCCCGGACGACCACACGTCCGTTCGGCGTCAACCTCATCCCGGAGGTGGCGGGCCCGGCCACCGCCCGCGCCCAGCTCGACGCCGCACTGGACAGCCTGCCCGGGCACGCCTTCGTGACCTTCTACGGGCTCCCCGACCCGGACCTGCTGACCACGTCCGCCGGAGCGGGGCACCCGACGGTGGTTCAGGTCGGCACCGAGGCCACCGCCGAGCGGGCGCTGGAACGCGGCGCCACCATCGTCGTCCTACAGGGCAGCGAAGCGGGCGGTCACCTGCTCGGTGACCTGCCCGCCCTGCCCCTGCTGCGCGCGGTACGCAAACGCCACCCGGACGCCGTCCTCGCCGTGGCCGGCGCAGTGGCGACCGGGGCCGACCTTGCCCATGCCATCGCGGAGGGCGCGGACGGTGCCATGGCCGGCACCGTCTTCGCCGCCACCCACGAATCGGAGGCCCATCCGCTCTTCAGACGCCGGATCGTCGCGGCCGCGGCCACGGACACCGTGGTGACGACGCGTTATGACATCGGATGGCCACACCGGCCCCACCGGGTGCTGCGCAATGCCCTGACCGATTCCGAACAACGGCTTCCCGCCCGATTCGTCGCGACCGTCACGACGGCGGACGGCAGGCGCCTGCCCGTCCCCCGGTACAGCGCGACCGCGCCGTCGGTGCGCGCCGAGGGCCGGGTCGAGGACATGGCCATGTACTGCGGCCGCTCCTGCGAGCGGGTCACGGCCGTCGAACCGGTCGCTGCCCTGCTGGCCCGCTTCCGTACCGAATACGCCCTTGCCGTCCGTGACGCGCGAGGAATGACAGCCCATGCATGACACACTCAAGCCGATCGTCGACTGGCTGCGTGAACGCAACCCGGAGCTCGACGAGATCCCCACCGATCTCGATCTCATCGAGAACCGCCTTGTCGACTCGCTCGGCTTCATGGAGTTCATCCTGCTGCTGGAGGACGTCGTGGGCCACGAACTACCCGTCGCCGAACTGAGCGTCGACCAGTTCCGCACGCTCGACACCATCGAGGAGAACTTCCTCGGTGGGGAACGGAGCCATTGAACACGAGCAGGCGCCATCGAACGTGGGAAGGTGCCGCTGAATGTGGGAAGGCAGCGTGGTCTCGCTTCACGTCGCGCCCGCTCACGGCGTGCCCATGACAGAGGTCGGCGAGGTCCTCGCGGTGGCCGGCCGCGGCCTGGTAGGTGACCGCTACTTCCGCTACTTCCACGACGGAGCTGCCGGCGGGCCGTCCCGGCACGTCATCGGCCGCTCCTCCGGCGTCTGCGAGATCTCCTTCATCGACGTCGACGCCCTCACGGCCCTGAAGCACGACCACGGTGTCTTTCTCACCTCGGGAGAAGCCCGCCGCAACGTGGTCTGCCGCGGTGTTCCCCTCGACCAGTTGGTGGGCCAGGAATTCACCGTCGGCGCCGACGTCCGTGTGCGCGGCACGGCTCTCAGCGAGCCGTGCGCCCGCCTGGAACGGCTCACCCGACCGGGTGTGCTGCGCGGACTCCTCCACCGCGGCGGCCTTCGCGCGATGATTGTCAGCGGGGGAGTCCTACGAACCGGGGACCCCGTACGGCTGGGCCGCCTCTGACGGAACCGTGCCTGTCGCGTGCGCCGGCTCCCCGACCGGTGCCGATTCCTTTGTGTCTTCTGTGTCTTCCTCTGCGCCCTCCTCACTCGGCCGGTACATGCCGGGTACACACTGCCGCGTTCGATAGGCTCGTGCGGTGTCCAGCCGAGGGGTGTCGGCGGGTGCCGCGCACCGCGCGGGGGAACTGGTTGCCGTCGCCCGTGACGACCCGGCGCTGCGTCTCCGGCTCGCCGCGCAGTTCTACGACCGACGTGTCGCGGCCCGGAGCATCCGACCGTATCGGCGTGCCGAAATAGCCTTCATGCGTTGGCAGATCCAGCGCGGACTGCTGGCACCCGCCAGCGCCGCGACGCCCGGCAGCCCGTGGTGGCGGGCCGTGAACGAGTCCCTGCTCCGCGACACGGTCGAGGCAGATCTGCTGTCCAACGGCGCGTCCGGCGAGCCCAGCACGACCGCGGTGCGGCACTGGCTGGCGTTTCTGCGGCGTCCCGCTCCGGAAGCCTGGTACCGCGCGCACAACGCCAGCATCGTGGCCGGCTACCTGAACAACCGCGGGCTCGTCGCGCTCGAGACGCCGCTCGAACGGTTCTTCATGGACGTCGCGCTCCTGCGCGTCCTCTACGCGCACAGCCTGCTCAGGCGCCCCAAACTGGCACTCGGCAGGCTCGCCGTGCTCGGCGCCCTCCTGGGCGATCCGCGTCGCCGGGCGGCCGATCTCTTTCTGTCCCTCCAGAACGTCCTCCCCGACAGGTACCCCTTGGCGGACCTGACGATCGAGACGGTACTCGCCCAGGAGAACCGCCTTGCCCGCGTTTTCGACTACGGCGTTATCTCCACCCGCATCGAACTGCTGTACCGCTACGCCGCCGCCGATCTCGACGAGCCGCGGGTATCCACACTCTGCAACGGGCAGTGCCCGGTATACGCCTGGCCGTACGAGTACTGCCACGTCTGGCGGACCAACCGATCCCAGCTCGGCATCGCGTTCATACGCGCGCTGCTCGGCCCGCCGCACTGACCCGGCCCGTGCATGTTCTCGCCCGTCCCCATCGCCGGCGCTGTTCGGCTGCCCCAGATCGGCGGGCCCGGAGCGTTGAGGGTGAGACTCGGACTTTCGTTCCCGGCCAACCTCCGGCGGCGGGGACCGGGGCAGCGGACTTATAAGATCTGAAGGGCCGTAGGGGTGCGACCAGCGGGAGAAGCGAGTGGCGGACCGCTCCACACGACTGACCGAGGTCGAGGTCGCCGAGCTGGCACACGTGCTGCACAGCCTGACCGCGGCGATCCAGGTACTCGACGAGGCGGGGATGGAGCGGTCCCGCATGCCGTACTGGCAGGGGCGCAACGCCTTGGAGTTCTGGCACGAGGTCAACGTCATGCTCGACGCGGGCGTCCTGATCGACGGTCGTCGGCGGGTCCTGGCCGCCGCAGCTCGGTGGTTTCCCGCGAATGATGTCTTCCGCCGGGTCGATGAGGACCCGCACCCGCGGCCCGCTTTCGATGTCGCTACCGCGGTCCCGCCAGCGGCCCCGGGCGAGATGCCGGCGGCCGGCATCCGCAGCTTCGTCACCGCGAAGCTTCCGCCGGTCCAACGCTGGATGGACATGGACGGCCTGGTTGAGGTCGTGGCCCGTCTGCTGGCGCCGGGCGAGATACCGCTCGACGTCGCCAATGGTGCCTTCGGCCGCTCCGTCCCCGGTTCTGGCATCATGCTGCTGACTGATCATGGATTCGCGATCGCTGATCGTGTGCAGGGCAGCGGCCTCGGGCAGGTGATCCGGGTCAGTTGGCCGCTGGTGACCGAGGTCAGACTCTCCCATCGGCGGCGGGTGGTCGTCGCGGTCAGCGATGTCGAGCTGATGGCCGAGGGCAACCGGATCATATTTCGCGGAGTACTGCGGGAGCCGGCGATCCGGATAGCGGACAGGATCCGGACGAGGCTCTCCGCAGAGAGCGCGGACGCCGGTGGGTCAGCGGGCAGGTATTCGTCGAATACGGGTGGGGCCAAAGGCGTACAGGTCGGTGACGGCAACGCCCAGACAAACACCTTCCAGTGATCCGGGGGCTGTGAGCGGTCGCGGCCGCTGGGGTGGTGTACGGAGAGTGATTTTACGCGATTCGGGTTCAGGTTGTGCGGTGGCCGTGATGCGCACCGTGCGTACCCGACCACATTCGACGGACGTTCCCATAAAAGACTCGTTGATCCCTGGGAATCGCCGTGTTCGTCAACGTGATCTCCCTTGAGTGCCTCCCATATGGTAACCTGTAAAAAGGCTGGTGATTTTGCGAATATCGACATAATGTCGATATGGTTGTCGGTCGTTGTCATCCGGCGGGGTATCGTCGGGGTGAGGTGGCCGTCGTGACGGCGCACCAGACCTTCTCTGTTCTCGACTGCGTCCGGCTCGACGACAACGACGGCGTGGCCACCGACCGGCTGTCCTGCACCCCATCCGTGCCAGGTACCCGGCCGGTGGCCGTGGATCCGGTGTCCTCGGCGGAGGGTGTCGAACCGCGCCTGTCCCTGGCTCCGGGCACGGATTCTCGGCCGCCTGACGGAAGCTGGTGGCCGCGATCACTTAGCCTGGCTGCCGAACTTCCCGGCCTCGTCACGGACGAGATCCTGTGCACTGCCGGGGTGGCGTCCCCTACGTGACCGATGTGCAGTCGGCAAGTGACCGACCGTCCGCGCATCCCGGCGGGGCGACCGAGCGAGTGGTCAGTTGCGACCTCACCTTCGATGTCGGGGAACCTGCGGACGTCGCCCTCCACATCGCCGCGGCCAACGGTCGGGTGGTCCGTGCCGAGCGGCTCGACGTGACGATCGACAGGAGGGTGCTCCCGGCCGCGATCGAGCTGGCCACACCGCACGGTGGTCGACTGCATCTTCTGCGCACACCCCCGGGAATCCTGTCCGTGTCCTACCGGGCTGAACTCGCCGCTCCACCTGCCACCGCCGGACAACCGGCCACAGCCATCCGCGGTGGCCTGCCCGGCCTGCCTGGCCTGGAGCAGTTGACCTACCTGCGGGCGAGCCGCTACTGCCCGTCGGACCACGATGTCGGGTTCGCGGTCGCCGAGTTCGGCGGCCTGCCACCCGGACGGCCCCAGGCGGAGGCGATCACACAGTGGATTCACAGCCGGGTGGGCTATGTTCCGGGTTCCACCAACGTCCACAGCTCCGCCGATGACGCGCTGCTCACTGGGCAGGGAGTATGCCGCGATTTCGCCCATCTCGGGATCACCTTGTGCAGGGCTCTCCAGATACCGGCGCGCTTCGTCGCTGTGTACGCACCCGGCCTGACTCCGATGGATTTCCACGCCGTCTTCGAGGCATGGTTCGACGGCGCGTGGTGGACCTACGACGCCACCTGCCGAGCCCCCCGGGAGGGCATGGTCCGCATCGCAACCGGTCGCGATGCGGCTGACACGGCCTTCGTCAACGTCCTGCGAGGCATCGTCGCCCTCCAGTCGACGGAGGTGACCGCGACAGTCACCGGCCTGCTCCCCATCGACGACAACCTCGCCCCCCACCGGCTCTGCTGATCGCGGGCCAGGACCTGCCTGGGGGAGCAGGCCCAGCCGATCACTGCCGTTGGCGGTCAGGGGCACCGGCTGCCTGGGCGGTCCGAACGGTCTGCGATCGCTGTCAGGGGCAGACCACTGACGACGGGCGGGCCTATCCACACAGGAAGCAAAGATTGCTATGAATGATCCAAATCGACTTGACGCAATCGCCGCACGAATGCTCACCGCGCAGCGGGCCACCCGTGGCGCTCGCCACCTCGCCAATGCGGCGGTCGAACTCGGGGAACCGGTGGAGACCGCCGGTATGGCGATCATCATCAACGAGTACCGCCAAGCGTACCGCGAGGTCCACAGTGTGCTCACCAGCGGCGATCCAGCCGACATCCTCTACCTGGTAGCGCGCATGGACCCCACCCTGGCCAGCGGCTCCAGCGCCTGACGTCGGACGAGGCTCCGGTGAAGCGTTCCAGTCCGGATTCACCGGGAACGGTCTCGTCCTGGTGCAGGCAGGTGAAGAGGACCGGCCGCGCCTGTCCCCGCGCGCGGACAGCAGGCCGACGGTGAGCGCACCGTATGGCGTCGCGGGGGCTCCCGGGCTGGCTTTACCAGGCGACCGGCAGCGCGAGCGGGTAACGCCAGATGGACACCGTGTTCCACCGCACGTCCTGCGCGGGTACAGCCAGCCGCAGTCCGGGGAAACGGGTGAGCAGTGTGCCAATGGAGACCTGGAGCGTCATGCGCGCCAGATGGGATCCGAGGCAGTGGTGGCTGCCGTATCCGAAGGTCATGTGCGGGACGGGATCCTTCCGTCCGAAGTCGAGTTCGTCGGCGCGGTCGTAGACCATTTCGTCGCGGTTGGCGGTCAGATACGACACGTGCACGGTGTCACCGGCCCTGATGGTGACACCGTCGAAGTCGACGTCCTCCAGGGCCACCCGCGGAATGCCGACGCCCTGACGGAACGGGATGTACCGGAGCAACTCCTCGATGGCCTGCGGCAGTATCTCGGGATGGGCACGCAGCTGGCCAAGCTGCACGGGGTGCGTCAGCAGCGTGTAGACAATATTGCTGATGTTGTACGTGGTGGTGTCGTGACCGGTGACCAACAGGAGCATGGCCAGCACGGCCAGTTCCTCCTCATTGAGCATCTCGCCACCGATCTGTGCGGTGGCGAGCGCGCTGACCAGGTCGTCGCCGGGGACACGGCGGCGTTTTGCGGTCAGCTCGGCGAAGTAGGCCCGCAGCTCCGCCTTTGCTTTCACGGCCGAAGCCTGGTCGACGGCGCTCATGGACATCATGGCCGAGGCACACCGGCGAAGTTGGGGCCGGTCCGCTTCGGGGATGTCCATCAGCGCGCAGATCGTCATGAGCGGCAGCCGACCCGCCAGATGATCGGCGAGATCGGCCGGCGCGCCGTTCCTGGCCATTCGGGTCAGCAGTTCGTCCGTGCTCCGCTGGGTCCAGGGCCGCAGTTTCTCGACCTGGCGCGTGGTGAACGCCTTGAGAATCAGAGCACGCACTCTGTTCAGCGCGGGCGGATCCATGAGATTGATCGACTCGGACTGCGCGATGGGGGCAGGCGTGATCCGTGGGAAGTCCCGCCCGATCAGCGAGGCCCGGCTGAAACGCCGGTCCGTGGTGACTGTCCGCACGTCCGCATCGCGGGTGACCAGCCAGCAGTCGCCGTCCCCGTACGGCATCCGGACGCGGGTGACGGGGGCCTCGGCCCGCATCCGGGTCATGAAGGGGTCCGGTTCCAGAGCGTCGTCGTGCCGGAACGGGCACGTCGGCGCGGAGTTCGAGACGGACATTCCACAACCACCTTTCGGTAGGAAACTGTGATCGACATGTCCGGCGTCGACCAGGCTGCCCGGGGAACGCGAGACAGTCGATGAAAAGTCCGCGGTGGCGTCCGGTCCGGATCGGAGCGGCCGGTCCAAACTCAGGCCCGCTTTCCGACCCGGTCCGCTCTCTTTACCGTGAGGGGGTCTGCCTGCCAGCGCCCGACCGACATCTCAGCCGTGATCCCGGGGCCGAAACCCGCCAGAATACCGCATCCACCGTTCGGAACCGCGCCTTCGGTGAAGATTCGCCGAAGGGCGTCGAGTACGACGGCGCTCGCGATGTTCCCGTACTCGGTGAGCGTCGCCCTGCTGTGGCGAAACTCGTTGGGTGCGACATCGAGAAAACGGCTCAGGTCGTCCAGAATCCGGGGTCCGCCAGCGTGGACCACGTAGAAGTCCAGCAGTGACGCGTTCCAGCCGTTCTCTTCTGCCAGGTTGCGCAGGACCGGCGCCAGCGGTTCCATGGTCTTCGGGACGCGTCGGTCGAGCTGGAAATGAAAGCCGGTGGCCTTCACAGCGTAGGAAATCCATTGTTCGGTGTTCGGTATCAGGTAGGAACCGGTCCTTTCCAGGCGCATGCCCGTCCCTCCGGAGGCGCGCACCACGGCAGCCGCCACGGCGTCACCGAACAGGCCGTTCGACAGCAGGTTGCCGATCTCGACATCGGTGGGCTGGTAGCAGAGCGAGCAGAACTCGCAGGCCACGATCAGAGCGTTTGATCCGGGATGGGCGGTACAGAAGTCAAATGCGCGGTTTATCCCTGCTCCGCCAGCCGCACAGCCCAGCTGGGCAATGGGGAGCTGGCGTGTCTCCGGTCTGAATCCGAGCTTGTTGATGAGCCAGGCCGTCAGTGACGGCATCATGAACCCGGTACAGGACAGGTACACTATCATGTCGATATCGGCAGGCGACATCTCCGCATTTCGAAGCGCGCGGTGCACGACGTCCGGAACCCGCGCCCTGGCCTCTTCCGCATAGATGTGGTTTCTGGTCTCAAAACCTGGATGCTTCAGTGTCTCGTCAATCGGACGAACAATGTGACGCTTGACGACGCCGGTGTTACTTATGAGGCGCAGGGCGAGCGGGAGGGCAGGGTGATCTCTGTGCAGACGCTGAGCCAGTTCAAGAGTCTCACCCATGGTCAGGATATTTTCTGGAACCGCGACAGCCGGTTCACACAGAACAGGCATCAGCAGATTCTCCTTCAGCGCACAGGAGCCGTGGGAGGCTGTATCGTGGACGAAGCCGAGTGGTCTCCGCCCACGGTTCGACCGGTTGTGCTACTACTGCTGTCGGGCGGCGACTGAATGTGGCTGGCGCGGGCCGTGGCCGTCCGGTCAGGGGCGACAGGTCAGTGCCCGAAGGCCGCGGAGAACGCACCGATCGGACCGGGTTTCACCGGGAAACAGGACTCATCAGGACATTTCGTGTCGCGCATGGGGACGGCGGACGCCCGAGCGGGCCCCGCGTGGAGAACGCCCAGTCCCGATGGCCTCCCAGCAGCCGCCTGCGGGCAACAGGGACAGGGCCACGGAAAATACCGACTGTTCTCAGGCGTTCGGACTGCTGTTTTTCCCGTCGCGCCGGCGGCCACCGGGTGTGGTGGGCATGTTCAGGTGCCGGGGTGACAGGTTGGAGCCTTCGTGACCGACTCGGCCCCCGTGCCAATGAACAAGCTCACCAAAACCTGGAACACCGCGAGGATCAACATGGTTACTCTTCTCATACCCATCACCTCTTTTCATGGCAATGAGACCGTGGTGTTCCTTCTCGCTGTGCCGGCAAAAACTACCGGACGGGTCGCCTGTTCCTGGCAGGGGCGAAAAGAAAAACCGGACCCTGTTGTGAGGATACCCTGAACCAGTAGCCACCAAACAATAACGGCCTCGCCGCCGAGGCTGAACTGGCGGAATCGCATACTTGGCGTCGTGATGTCCCTGACGGTGGGCTTTGCGTTCAGCATTCGGTACCGATCATTTCCTGCGGCTCTCGCGCACCTCCGTCGTCTGGTGTCCCCCCGTCCCGGCGGTGGGATGTCGCCATCTCCGGCCGCCCGCGATCAGCGGTGGAAGTCCTGCTTTGCGGCCGCGGCGGACCGGGCGTGGGTGTTGTTGAACCGGCTGGTCAGACGGTTACCCGGCGCATCGTGGTGAACCCCCGGCGAACAGCGCGACCGTGAGGGCCGCGAGAACGCCGGTCAGCCCGGTGGCGCTGAGAGCGGTGAAGAAGCCGCCGATGCTCGCCCAGGCGTCGGCCCAGGTGGTGAGGAGCGTGGCGGCGAGGAGAACGATGACCTGGCCGGCGATGAAGACGGCCATGCCGATGACGTTCCAACGGCGGTAGACGATGCCGAACCACATGCCGTAGACGAACAGCAGCGCCAGGCCCACGAACGAGGTCAGCCAGGTGAGGTACCACGCTCCCCCGAGGATGTGGGCCACCCGGAAGAAGTGCATGTTCCTGCCCCATCCGCCGGTGGCCCGCTCGATGGCCTGCAGACCGGCGAGGGCGAGCCCGTAGACGGCGGCAAGGACGACAGCCAGACCGGCGGTGCCAAGATAGCAAGATAGTAGGAGCTCCGGCTGGCCCCCAGTGCTAGCCCGAACGGCAACGACCGGTAGGTGCTGAACAGCCCGCCGATGAACACCCAGACGTAGATCGTGACCAGCCCGCCGGTGTGGATGACCGGAGTCTGGGTGGCGACGATCAGGTTGACGGCGAAGCTGAACGCCATGACGCCCCAGGGCAGCCCCGCGTAGAGGGGCCACTGGACGAGATGATAACGGGCGGTGTTGCTGACAGTGCGCCAGGTGGTCATGCGCTTGTCCTCTCGTGCTGCTCCTCGCGGGCCCGGCCCGAGGCGTGGACCATCACCTGCTGCAGCGACAGGGGCTCCAGGCGCAGGTGCAGGTCGCGGGCGCAGCGCAGGTCACCCTCCTCGAGGGCCCCGGCGACGACGACGGTCTCCTGGGCGCCGACCCTGCGGCGATCCCAGACAGGGCGGCCGGCGACAAGCTCTCCACCGCGGCGACCGGGCCGCTCACGGTCACGAACGCGCCACGGAGGTCGTCGGTGTCGGCGTCGAGAACGACCCGTCCGCGGTCGATCACCACGACTCGCTCCAGCAGTCCGGCGACCTCGTCGATCAGATGGGTGGACAGCACCATCGCACGGGGGTGCTCGGCGTACTCGGCGAGCAGACGGTCGTAGAACAGCTGGCGGGCGACCGCGTCGAGACCGGCGTAGGGCTCGTCGAACAGCGTCACCTCGGCTCGTGCCGCCAGGCCGAAATCGCCGATCAGCGTCTCGGCCAGTTCGGCACTCCAGTTCGGACAGGACCACGAGGCCGCCTTCAGGACGTGGCGGACCCTGATGTCGGGGAAGGTCTGGTCCTCGCGGACGAACACCATGCGGCGAAGGACCGCGTCATTCTCGATCGGGCTGGCACCGAGCACCAGAACCTGCCCGGCCGAGGGGAACTCCTGGGCGCGACGATGCGCAGCAGGGTGGTCTTGCCAGCGCCGTTGCGGCCCAGCAGCCCGGTGATGGACGGCCCTTCGACGGTGAGCGTGACGTCGTCGAGGGCGAGGTGGTCGCGGTAGCGGCGGGTCAGACCGGCCACCGAGATCGTCGCGGTCATGGTCTGATCCCTTCCTCGGTGTGGCTGGCTTCCCGGATCAGCGTCACCAGTTCGTCGGCGTCGAACCCGAGCCGGTGCGCTTCGGCAACCAGCGGCTGCACGTAGCGTTCGGCGAACCGCTTGCGGCGTTCCGCGAGCAGTCGCTCACGGGCGCCGGCCGCCACGAACATGCCGATCCCTCGGCGCTTCTCCAACAGCCCGTCGTCGGTCAGCACGTTGATGCCCTTGGCCGCGGTGGCGGGATTGATCCGGTGGTAGGCGGCCAGCTCGTTGGTCGACGGCACCCGTTCGCCCTCCGCGAGGGCGCCATCGGCGATCTGGTCAGCCAGCCGTTCGGCGATCTGGGTGAACAGCGGTGCTCCGTCATCGAGCACATCGACCCTCCAGCTCTCGACAGTGGGACGGTTCATTGGCTAGTTGGTTCATTGGTTAGTTACTTTACTATGGCACCGACGAAGCTGATCCCGTCAAGGGCAGGTGAGATGACGGAGCAGAGCCGCTGCGAGGCGCCGCGCAGCCGCCTGCAACGCGGTTCCGCCTGGGGGTTGTGAAGATCGGAGAGGGGACGGTTTATAGTCCGTCGGTGCCGATCACTGAGGTTGACGTTTCATGATGGGGCGGACGCACGTGCTGAGCGGGGCGGTGGTCTGGTTGGCGGCCGCGCCCGCGCTGTCCCGGGGGGAGTGGCTGGGCTCGCAGCGATTGCTGGGCTTACACACCGGGTCCCTGTCCACCGCCCAGCTGGCCGCCGGCGCGGTGGTGTCCGCGGGCGCGGCGCTGCTGCCCGACATCGACCATCCCAGCGGCCGGATCGCCAACACCTTCGGGCCGGTCACCCACACGATGTGCAAGCTGATCGGCCGGGCCAGCGGCGGCCACCGGCACGCCACCCACTCGATCCTGTTCGCGCTCGCCATGGGCGCGCTCATGAGCACGCTGGCCGTCCACGCCGAGTACGCCTGGTGGGCCGCGCTGTTCGTCCTCGTCGGCTTCGGGCTGCGCGGTCTCGGACTGGACTTCGAACGGCAGGGGCGCCTGTCCTCCGTCATCGACTGCGTGGTCGCCGGGCTCGCGGTCTTCCTCATGCACGATCTCGACATGAGCTTCGCCGGTTACGCGGTGGCACTGGGATGCCTCGCCCATCTGGCCGGGGACTGCCTGACCCCGCGCGGCTGCCCCCTGCTCTGGCCGGTCGGCCGGCGGATGGAGATCCCTCTGATCCCCCGGACGGGCGGCAGGGCCGAGGAACGGGTGGTCATACCGCTGCTGGCCGTCGCCGCCATCGCCCTGACCGCGTGGACCGTGTCGGACGGGATCCCGTTCTCCCCGCTCACCGGCTGACCAGCGGTAGGTCGCCTGTTCGTCCACCTGACATGCCGTGGCACGTAGGTCGATCTGATGCGTCGTGATACCGCCGGTTGGCACGGGTGGGCCGGGTTACTGCGTTGGGTCGAACGCGGTGACGGTGCGGTCGTGGTGAGCGGCCGTCCCGCGAACGTCACGAGAGTCCATGAGGGCCAGGACCATCCGCGCCGAACCAGCCGACTTCTGAATTTTTGATTCTATCACTTTTTGATCAATAGGATTTCTGGTTATATCGTTCTATGATCAACCAGCGGGTGGCCGGCGGGTCACCCCTGTGTGCGGCTCTGCCACATCTCGGACGTATCGCCGCGGATGCTGGCCGGACGGGTCGACAGCCACAGGCTCCCCGAGCGGCGCGAGCTGGTTGACGAGCCACCCATGACAGCCCCCGGCAAGAGACAGACAGCCATCGGCAAGAGACAGAGGTTCCGGCCGCGCGCGCTCGCGCGCCGCGAGGAGGCAACGGCATGACCAGCCCTGGCACGATCACCACCCTCGCGGGCAGCCACGGCGCGCTCGCGCTGCACCGCTGGAGCGCGCAGCAGCCGTCGTTCGTCGCGCTGCTGGCCCACGGGTACGGCGAGCACGCGGGCCGCTACGACCACGTGGCGCGCAGGCTCAGCGATGCCGGCGGCGCGGTGTACGCGCCCGACCACATCGGGCACGGCCGTTCCGAGGGCGAGCGGGCACACGTCGAGCTGCTCGAGGACATCGTCACCGACCTGGGCACGGTCGCGAAGCACGCCACGGCGGAACACCCCGGTCTGCCGGTGGTCCTCATCGGCCATTCGCTGGGCGGCATCGTCTCGGTGCGGTACGTGCAGCGCGCCGTCGGCCCGGTGGACGCGCTGGTGCTCTCCGGCCCGGTGATCGGCGGCAACCCGGCGATCACCGCCCTGCTCGACCTGGACCCGATTCCGGACGTTCCGCTCGACCCGGCCGCGCTCTCACGCGATCCCGCGGTCGGCGCGGCCTACGCGGCGGACCCGCTGGTCTACCACGGCCCGTTCCACCGTGAGTCGCTGCAGACCCTCAAGGACGTCGTCGCCACGATCGCGGCCGGCCCGGGCCTCGGGGACCTGCCCACGCTGTGGATACACGGCGAGCTCGACCCGCTGGCCCCGCTCGCCGAGACCCGCGCGGCGTTCGAGCGCATCGGCGGTTCGAACCTGCGGCAGAAGGTGTACCCGGGAGCCCTGCACGAGATCTTCAACGAGACGAACTCGGACGAGGTTCTCGACGACGTCGTCGCCTTTGTGCGGGAGGCCGTGCCCGCGCGGTGACGCGGCGGATGCCGCCGACACCGGACGGGGTCGGCGGCATCCTGCGGGTCACAGCTCGCGGGCCGTCACAGCCCGCGAGCCAGATCCAGCACCTCGTCGAAGCCGTCGCGCAGATAGGCCGCGAAGACCTTCTCGTCGTCGATCACGTCGGGGTTGGCGTTGATCCCCACGCAGCACGTGCCCTCGTAGGACAGCATGGTCACCATCGCGGCCACTCCCGGCCGTGGGCCCATCGGGTAGACCCGCAGCACGCGGGAGCCTGCCAGGTAGAGGCTGCGCCCGATGCCGGCGAGGTTGGAGGCCTGCAGGTCCGACACGGTGGTCATGCTGCCCGCGATCTCGATCAGCAGGGCGCGGGGGAGCCGGCCGAGCACCGGCGCGATGAGGTCGAGGAACCCGATCGCGGGCTCGGTGCGGGCCGTCGCCACGGCGGCGCGGATCGCGGCGATCCGTACCCGGGGGTCGGGATCGCCTACCGGGACGGCGAACCGGGCCCCGGCGAACCGGTTGCCGCCCATCGGGTCGTTGTCGGTGCGCAGGCTCACCGGCATGCCGATCGGTATCTGGTCGACGAAGACGTCGTGGTGCTCGTGGAACCGGCGGAACGCGCCCAGCAGCGCGGCCAGGAACGCGTCGTTGACGGTGCCGCCCGCGGCCCGTCCCGCCGCTTTGAGCTGTTCGAGTGGCACGTCGTGGGCGATCAGCCGGTAGCCGGTGCCGTCGTTGTTCAACACGGGTGACCGCGCGACGTCGGGCGGGGTCAGCACGCGGCGCAGCGACGCCCCGAAGCGGACGGTGTCGACAGCCGTGCCGACCGGGTCGGCAACCACCCGCCCGAGCGTCCGCACGGCACCCCGGGCCGCCGAGCCCGCCGCTCCGGCCAGGACGCCCGGCAGCCGCCCGGCCAGCAGCGAGATGGGTGTCTCCACCGGCCGAGGTGGCGGGAGCGGGCTTGAGTCGGGTTCCTCCCGTTCGGGGCCGCGCCCGTGGGTGAGGTTGAGCAGCTGGACCAGTCCGAGCCCGTCGGTCAGGCTGTGGTGCAGCTTCAGGAGGTAACCGGCGCGGCCGTCACGCAGGCCGGTGACGAGCGTGGCCTCCCACGGCGGCCGGTTCGAGTCGAACGGCCGGGCCGCCGCGGCGGCGGCGATCTCGAACAGCTCGCTGTTGGAGCCGTCGCCGGGCACCCGGATCCGCTGGAGGTGGTAGTCGAGGTCGAAGTGCGGGTCCGGCGACCACGCCGGAGGAACGAGCGGCAGCAGCGGCTCGATCACCCGCTCGCGTAAGCGGGGCACCCGCAGCGTGAGCCGATCGTGGGCCGCGCGCAGGCGTTCCCACTCCGGGGCCCTGTCGAGGATCTCGACCAGGACCCCGGAGGAGCGGGTGCGCAGGTCGCCCTCCGCGCGCCACATCAGGGCTTCCCACCAGCTCATGTCCGCCGGGCCGCCCCAGCTCAAGCGGGCGGCGCCGATGGCCGGGGGGCTGTGGTCGGTCATAGGGCTGCTCCCTTGGGCTCGGCTTGCGGCCGCGTCTGGTCCACGGAAGCGGTTTCCGGTCTCGTCTGGTCCACGGAGGCGGCGATCTCGAGGATCTGCCGGGCGACCGTGGCAGGCTCGTCGTACATCGGGACGTGACCGATACCCGGCTGCTGGATCAGCTCGGCCCCCGGCAGCCGCTCCAGCATCGGCACGCCGAAGTGCTCGAAGGGGATGACCCGGTCCGGCCGCGCCCACACGACCCGTATCGGGTAGTCATGGTCGGCGGGCAGCGGCTGGAGGTGGGCGTGCGGCAGGGTGCGCAGGAGCGGGTCGACGGCGGGGGCGTGGGCGCTGGCCCGGATGGTCAGGGCCACCGCCTGCGGGTCGACCCGCTCGGGGTGCGCCACCTGTGTCGCCAGGAGCAGACGGCGCAGCCACGGGGTGTCCGCGATCAGGTCGGCGTGCGCCGAGTACCGCGCCAGCGTGGCCACGGACAGGCGGATACCCAGTGCCACCGCGGCGATCCGGCATTGTGAGGTCCACGCCCCGGCCGGGCTGAACAGCACCAGTGAGCGGGCGCGGCCGCGGCGGGCCAACTCGATGGCGATCCAGCCGCCGAGGGAGTTGCCGACGACGTGCACGCGGTCCCAGCCGGCCCGGTCGAGCTCGGCCTCCACCCCGTCGACGAGCACGTCGAGCGTGACCGGGACCCCCGGCGGGAGCGGCTCCCCGCCGCCGTGGCCCAGCAGGGTCGGAGCGAGGACGTCGTGGTGCGGCTCCAGCAGCGGCAACACCGGGTCCCAGGCGGGCCACGTACCGCCGACACCGTGCAGCAACAGCAGGGGCGAGCCTGATCCGGCGCGGTACCGGGGTGCGGGGAGCTGCGGTGGCTCCTGGTCACGCACCGCCGCCTGGGACAGCCGGCGCCGTAGCACCGCCGCGGAGACGGCACCGCCCGTGACCGCCACGATTCCCCACTTCGCATTTACCATGACTCACCCTTCAGCTTCACCAACTTGTCCCCCGCACCTCGTGGCCGGGAGCCTGTTTCAGCAGACCGCGGTAGGCGTCGCGGGCGGTCGAGCCGTGGTTGACCACGGCGTCGACCTCGCGTGCGATCGGCAGCTCGACGCCCGCCCTGGCCGCAAGCCGCATGACGACGCTGGCGCTGCGCACCCCCTCGGCCACCTGTTTCATCCCAGCCATAGCCTGACTGATCGTCTGCCCCCGGCCGAGCGCCTCGCCGACACACCGGTTACGGCTGAGCGGACTCGTGCAGGTCACGATGAGGTCTCCGGTGCCCGCCAGGCCATAGAACGTGACGGGTTCGCCGCCCAGCGCCTCGCCAAGCAGCGTCATCTCCCGCACCGCCCGGGTGATCACCATCGCCTTGGTGTTGTGGCCGGCTCCGGCGCCGTCGCCCATGCCCGCGGCGATGGCGAAGACGTTCTTCAGCGGCCCGCACAGTTCGACCCCGATGACATCGGTGGTGGAGTAGATCCGGAAGCGGGGCGTGCGGAACAGGTCGGCCAGCTGAGCGGCGGTGCTCACGTCCGGCATCGCGAGCGTCGCCGCGGCCGCGTAGCCGTCGAGGATCTCCTTCGCGATGTTCGGCCCGGCGAGCACACCCGCGGGATGCCCGGGCAGGACGTCGGCGACGATCTCGGTCATCCGCCGGTCGGTCTCCTGCTCAAGCCCCTTGACCAGGCTGACCACCGGCACCCACGGCCGCGCGTACGGCGCGGCCTGCTCCAGGATCGCGCTGAACCCGTGGGAGGGCACCCCCATCACGATCGTGTCCGCGTCGGACACCGCCTCTTCCAGCGAGCTCGTCGCGCGCAGCTCGTCGGGGAGGACGGCGTCGCCGGTGTAGCGGCTGTTGCGCCGGTTCTTCTCGATGTCGTTCACCACGTCGGACGACCGGGCCCAGATCGTGGTCGTCGCGCTCCGGGACAGGATCGCGGCCACCGTGGTACCCCAGGAACCGGCGCCGACGACGGCGATCCGCGGCGCTCTGCGGCGCACGTATCCCACGTCAGCCTCCGACCCCGTCGGAAACGACCCCGTCGGGAACGCTCCGCAGCGATGCCTGCGGCCCGGGCGGCACCACCGCGGACGTCGCGCCCAACGTCGCGATCTCCTGCACGGCGTGCAGGACGCGGTCGAGCTGGACCGCGAGCGCGCGCCGTCGGGCCACCAGCTCGTGTGGGTCCGCGCCGGGCTCGAGCAGGCCGCGGTGGCGGGCCATCTTCAGCGCGGTGCGGAACATCTCCGCGGACACCGACTCCTCGCTCGCCACCCGGCGCTGCATCGCCCACTGCCTGCCAAGGTCCAGACAGTCGGCGAAGAACCGGTCCTCGTCGAGATCGGCATCGTCGTCGGCGAGCACCAGTTGCTCGGCGACCACCCGGTAGGCGTCGATGAACGGCCGCAGGACCAGATGCGCCACCAGCGGCGCCGCGTCGCGCAGCCACCGCTCGGCGTCGGCCGGGCTGACCTCGCTCGGGCGCGTCCCGCCCGCCATGATCTCTACTTCGCTCCACAGCTCCTCGGCGAACTCCGCGCGCGCGGCGAAGAAGAAGTCGAACTTGAGCAGCTCCCGCAGCTCCAGCGCCTCCTCCCAGGCCCCCCGCAGCGTGCCGCCGCCGTGCCGGGCGATGGAGAGCAGCGCCAGCTCGGCGATGGCCCGCACGAGCAGCACGTGCACGGCGCTGTTGCGGTACACCGCGGCCACCAGATGCTGGTCGGCGGCCATGCCCCACACCGTCTCCGGCCCGCCGGCGAAGCAGGTCAGCACGCCCGAGTTGACGAGGTCCTGCAGCGTGCGCCGTACCGTCGAGCGGTCGGTCAGGTCGGACGCGGCGGCAACCGGCCATCCTCGCCTGCTCAGGTACCGGGCGAGCGGAGCCACCGTCGCGCAGACCTCGTCGAGCGTCAGCGCCCGGTCGGCACCCAGCATGGCGACGCAGACGGCCGCGGTCGCGGTCACCGGCGTGGTGCGGTTGATGCGGTGGCAGACCTCCAGCGCGACCCGCTCGACGAGCTGCCCGTCCTCCACCCCGTCGGCGCGGTAGGCCTGGAGCCGTTCACGCAGCGGGATCGGCGTGCCGAAGTCGATGTGGATGCCGCCGAGCCGTGTCTTCAGACCGCGCGCATACCCGATCAGCCAGCGCAGGTCCTCCGGCTGCTTGGCAGTGCCGCGTGCTTCCTGGGCCATCCGTGCCACCTCGTGGAACGGCAGCTGGTCGTAGAGGATGGAGACCGGCACGATGAGCGCGTCCGCCAGCTCGGACGACTCCAGGGCGTCGCTGACGTAGCGCAGGAGGCCGTGGCGTGGGGGACGCAGCTTTCCGGTCCGTGTCCGTCCACCCTCGATCGACCACATCAGGTTGACCCCCGCGCCCACCATGTGCCCGACGTAGGAGCGCAGGGCGAGCCGGTAGACGGGGATGTCCGTCGTGGCTCGCCGGACGTGGACCATGCCGATCCGGCGGGCGATCGTGCCGAGCGGGAAGAAGTTCAGGTTGGCGCCCGCCAGGCCGTAGGGGGGGGGTCGAGGCGGGCGCGCACTAACAGCGGAGGCAGGGCGAACTCGTCCAGGTACGACCGGTGCGAGATGAGGAAGATCAACGAGTGGCGCCGGTCCAGCCTGCGCAGTTCGGCGAGCGCGTTGTCGTCGGCGAGGATGTCGTACCCACGTACCATCCAGCGCGCGAAACGCTCCCACGTACCGGCGACCACCGGGTCGTGCACCGCGGACATCTCGCGCAGGTAGCCGGCCGCCTCCGCGCGCACGGCCTGCTCGTCCTTGCCGAGCCGCTTGGCCAGGCCGTCGAGCGCGCTGAGGAACCCCGGGCTGGTGAGCAGCGCGGTGACCACGGGCGGGTCGCCCGCCCGTGGGTCGCTGAGGCTCGCCCGGCCGGGCCGGGCGACCAGGTCACGGGCCGTCTCGATGGCGTGGATCATCGCGGGCTCCCGGTTATGTCCTCGGCAGGCTCCGCGTTGGCGGTGCCCGGCCAGTGATCCAACGTGTCGACGTAGAGGTCATGCACATGGGTGGCCGCCGCGTCGATGTCGGTACGGGTCCAGCCCTCGGTGGGGATCGGGGGCAGGACAGCCACCTCGATCCGGCCCTCCCGAGCCGTCCGGGCGTTACGCCACATGATCTCTCCTGCGTTGCGGATGACGATCGGCACGATCGGCACCCCGGCGGCGGTGGCCAGGTGGAAGGCGCCTTTCTTGAACGGGCCCACCCGCGGGGTGAACGACCGGGTGCCCTCCGGGGCGATGACCACCGACGTGCCGGAGCGCAGCATCTCGACCGCCGGTTCCAGCGCCGAGATCGCCTTCGTCGAGCTCCCCCGGTCCACGAACGCGACCCCGGCCAGGCCGAACAGGGTGCCCACCACCGGCATCCGCCGCACCTCCGCCTTCGCCACCGCGGTGAACCCCCGTCGCAGCACACGGGAGGTGACCACGAAGTCGACCAGCGTGCTCTGGTGGTTGATGAGGAACACCGCCGGACGGTGCGACCACGCGTTGTGCTCGCCGACGACATCGACGCGGATGTTCCCCACCGCGGACGCGACATCCCCGAACAGCGACGTCATCAGGTCGACGCCGTAGCGCCGGTCACGGGTGAGCACCCCCGCGACGATCCCGGCCCCCGCCGTGGCGAACAGGGTGCCGAACATGGCCGCGGTCCGTACGGCGGGCAGCGGGTCGAGCTGGTTGTGCCTGCGGGTGAACTCCAGTGCGGGCCATTCCCGCCGTCGCGCCTCGGTGGCCAGCACCGGCTGCGGGTTCACCGGGTGCGGATATCCGACCGCGCCGAGAAAGGGCACGTCCTCGTCGCCGTTGGCGTACGCGTGGCTGACCGTGAGGTCGATGCCGTGCCCGGCGGCGAACGCGGTCACCGCGGCGAGCTTCCCGTCGCCCCACAGGGCGCGGCCGGCGACATGCCCGGTGACGACGCCGCCCTCCTGCTCCAGTTCGGTGCACAGGACGTGCTCGACTCCCAGCTCGTCAGCCATCGGCTGGACCTGCAGACGGGTCGCCGACGTGGCAATCACCACGGTGTGGCCCTGGTTGACATGTGTCCGGACCAGTCGCCAGGCGCTGTGGAACAGCGAACCGGCGATCTCGCTCGCGAACAGTTCCCGGCCGAGGGCGAGCAGTTCCTCCTCGGTGCGTCCGGCCCAGCCGCGCAGACCGGTCTCCAACAGCGAGGTGAAGCCTGCCTCGTCCAGTGGCCCGCGCACGGCGGCCAGTGCGATCCGCAGCAGCTCGTCCGGCCCGACTTCGAAGCTGCGCAACCGCCGGGCGTAGAGCGCCCGCGCGGAATAGCCCTCGATGAGGGTCCCGTCGAAGTCGAAGAACGCACCTACGTGCGGGCCCTTCGGACCGCGACGGATCGCCTCCGTCAGCTCGTCGACCGCGGCGGTCATCGCCCGTAGCCGAGCGCCGGGCCGGGGCGGCCGTCGTCGGGGTGTGAACTCTTGCGGATGACATAATGAATCATCGATGCCGTCCTGGATTGGGCGCGGTTCAACGTCTGCGTGGCCCGGTCGCGGAGTGGATCGCGCACACGCACTTCGTTCATGTCTTACAACGGTTCTTACAGCGGTCAGAACGAAATGGCAATGCTGTGTCCAGTTTTAGTGGCAGACGCCCCAGGGCTTTGTTTGTCAAGTGATTCGTTGTTGATCTTTGGTGTGGTGTGGCCGGGTGGTGTGTTCGTCATGGGGTGCACAAATTTGATCCGTTTGGTCCGTGTTCTGATGCTTTGGAGTGGTTATCTCGGGAGGGAGTTCGGATGTCGGGATCACAGCCATCACACATGGATCACAATCGACGCACACGTCCGAATTCCGCCGGCGGATGGCGGGCCTACCCGGACCGGCTGCGCCGTCGCCCGACGACCACCGCGACACGCGTCACGCCTCGGACGGCCCACGGCACGCCCCGGACGGCCCGCTTGCGGCCGCAAGCGACTGCAAGCAGGCCACTCTGCGGACGAGGAGGGTTGGGCCGTAGGGGTCCACCGGCACCGATGGGCCGGCCCCGCTCCGGGCCCGTGGCGCTTGTCCGCTGCCTGGTCTGGTCGGCCGTGATCGCGCCGGTTCGGCACCGAACCGGGTCCGAGCTGGGTCCGGGCCGCGGACGTCTTCTACGTCCCCGCCACCGAGCGGAAGAGTCACCTGGTCACTGGCCGCCGGGTATGGCCCCGCGGCCCGTCCCGTGCGGGTTCGTATACCACTCCGACCGGGGCTGCCAGCATCTTTGGGAATTCGTTGCGCTGTGTGCGGCGCATGGTGTGCGCCGTTCCGTCGGAACGGTTGGGGCCGCTACGACAATGCGGTCACCGGCCGTTCTTCATCACTCTGGAATGCGAGCTTCCCGATCGCATCCGTTTCGCCACCCACACGGAGACCCGTACCGCCCTGTTCGACATCGTCGAGGAGTGTTGCAACCGGTGGCGTCGCCATTCGGCCAATGGATACCCCAGTCCTCACGAGCCCTCACGAGCCCTCACGACCATGAAAACCGCTACCGCAGGCACACTGAGATCAGACAGTCGCCAAAGCCCGGCGGCGGGAACCGGGCGGGGTGGCTTCGGCCGGGGTGGTGGCTCCCGACCTGGTGGTCGGGAGCCACCGGGCGCAGCGCTGGTTCCCTGTCGGCGCACCGGCCGCGGGCGTGCGAGCGGCGGTGGACGGCCAGCTTCTCGGCGACGGAACGGTGGGGTCCAGGACGGTGGGGGTCCAGCAGCGACGTCGAATCCTGGAAGATCATCTGTATTCGGGAGTGGATCCGACCCGGCCGCCGGGTCGGATCCACTCCGTCGAATGGCTGTCCGTCGCCTCGTGGGGAAATTGGACATGTCGGCAGAAAATCCGGAAAGTGACGGCGTCAATAGCGAAGGGTTGCGAATCGTCGTCCGAATGTGGCGGCCATCACATTTGATACGCCGCTGATCGGACGCGACCGGGCTTCCCGCCCATGGCCGTGCCGACAACTGTCCGATGGCCCGATGGCCCGATGGCCCGATGGCTGTCCGACGGCTGGGGGAGTCCTCCGCCGTGTCGTGTGGCGGGACTCCCTCGTCGCTAACATGTTTTCTATCTGTACAATAATTTGTACTTATTAGTACATTTTTCGATACGAAATCGAGGTGTTCGTGGCTCAGGAACAGGCGACCGTCTGGATCCCGCGCCGCCGCGGCTGATCGGCGTGCTTCCGCTTCCGGGTGAGCCAGGGCTTCGGGGACGGCGGGCAGCCGGGCTCCGTCATCCACCGGTTGGCGGCTGGAATGATCGCCAGCGGACCGCTGGCAGGTCTGGCCGGCCTGGCTGGTCTGGCTGGCCTGGCCGACTTTTTCTGGCCGGCCGGTGACCCGTACCCGCACCGGCACATCACCCGAGTCGGCCGGGACGAAGCGGTCGGTGATGTCCAGCCCGTCGACCTGGGGTCGCGTGCCGTAGGTACCCCCGGGGGGTTCCTGTCGGTCAGGTGCCACGCGCGTGAACGTCGTCATACCGACGCTGAATTCACGGGCGGTCTTTTTCGGGATATCCATCGTACGTGTCCCGCTTCATGTTTTTGGTGCAGAAATCCTGACCTACCGTCCTGTCGCGGTTGTACCGGCGGACGGGCAACAGGATTCGGACCCGATCACGGCCGGTGGAAGGCGTCGCGACCGTCGGAATCCCCTTCGATCGAGGCCGTGGGCCTGTCAGCCGGAAACGGACCGGAAGCGGGAGCGCCCCTGGTGGCCGCGTAGCATGGTGTCGTGTCCGTGCCGGAAGTGCGCCTCACGGGTGAGAAGGCCACGCTGCTCGCGACGTTGTACGGCAGGGCGCTCGACGCCGAGTCGCCCCGCTCCATTCTGCACGACACGATGGCGCTGGAAATCGTCAGACGGATCGATTTCGACTTCACCAGGACCGGGCTGCGGCGCGGTGAGCAGGCCGCCGTTGCGCTCCGGGCCAGGCACTTCGACAGGTGGACCCGCGAGTTCCTCGCCGCGCATCCGAAGAGCACCGTGCTGCACCTGGGCTGCGGCCTGGACACGCGTGTCCACCGCGTCGACCCCGGCCCCGGCGTGCGGTGGTTCGACGTGGACTATCCCGATGTGATTGACCTTCGCCGGCAGATATATCCGTCGCGTGAGGGTTACGAGACGATTGGCGCGTCCGTCGCCGATCCGTCCTGGCTGACGCGGGTAGCGGGTGATCTTCCTGTGTTGGTGGTCGCCGAGGGCCTGACGATGTATCTGAGGAAGAACGAGGGCGAGGCGCTTTTCCGGCGGATCGTGAACCATTTTCCCGGTGGCCAGTTCGTCTTCGACGGGTTCAGTAGACGTGGCATTCGGATGCAGCGGTTCAACCGGGCGATCCGGGTTGCGGGGGCGACCGTCTCGTGGGGCATGGACGGTTGCGCGGAGCTTGAGGCGATTGATCGTCAGCTGCGGTGCGTGACAGCCACGGGCGCTTTCGACATCGACGGCTATGAGAAGCTGCCGACGGGCTACCGCCTGCTGGCCAGGGTGGCGAAGCTGTTCCCCGCGCTGAGAAGGATGGCGGTCTTCTACCGGCTGGAGTTCTGACGGGTGCCGCCGCCCGGATCACACCGCGCTTCGGGCACCGGTACTCGCCTGACCCAGGAGCCAGCCCGCTCGTAGCCGCCCTCGCTGTACCCACGGTTCGGCGGACGGTCGCCTGCTGGTGCTCGGCGCCGCCGGCACAGTCGCGAGGTGCTGGCCGGCAGCACGGATGTGGGGGCGGTCTCGTTCCACGTCCCTGCGGACGGACGAGGTCATGCCGGTCGGGATGCTGTCAGGACTTCGACGAGCCGGCTGGTGAACGCGTCGGGGTGGCTGACGAAACCGGTGTGGCCGCCGGGAAAGTCGACGAGTTCGACGCCGAGTACTGGCTGGACAACGACGAGGCCGTGCTCACCGACATCCTCCAGGTCGCGGTCCGTCAGGCCACCGGGATCACGGACAGCGGGGCCGCGGACCGCGGAACCACAGACGACGGAAGTGCGGACGGCGGGGCACGGACGGTGGGAGCGCAGCCGGCGGAACGGCCCTGACCGGCCATGTCGGCCGCCACCACATCACAGGTCGAGCCTGAAGGCGGCGTTGCAACAGGCGGCACGTTGCAACAGGCGGCTTTGCGACAAACAGCGTCAGGCGGGGTAGGCGCAGTCCGTTCCCACGCTTCGTTCCTGCGATTTGGCTGTTTTCGCGGTCCGTTTTTCCGCCGGGAGCTCTCTTCTCTTTTCTCGCCAGGAGGCTCCCAACGCGTTGTCGATGAAGTCGAAGATCTCGTCGTCGGAGGCATCGGGCGCGGGCGCAGGGAGGCCGGCTCGGCGTGCTCCGGCTCGAGGCCGTCCGGACGGGCTTCGTTCCCGCTCCTGTCGGCGTCGTTCAGCGTGTCGAGCAGGGCGCGCAGGCAGGTGGCGACGGCCGTGCGCCCGTCATCGCCCGCGGTGGGGGCGGGCAGGTACCAGTAGGTTCCCTCACCGTTGAAGCGCTCTTTGTCTGTACAGTAATTTGTACTGTCCAGTACATTTTTCGGTACGAGATCGAGGTGCTCATGGTTCAGGAACAGGGCGACCGTCTGGATTCCGCGCTGCTGCGGCTGATCGGGGTACTGCTGTTGGGCGGCCTGATGGGGCTGCTCGACGGCACGATCGTCAACGTCGGGGTCGACACCCTCGGGCGGCACTTCGACACCTCGTTGAGCACGGTCGGATGGGTCGCCACCGGCTATCTGCTCGCGGTGACCGTGGCCATCCCGCTCAGCGCCTGGGCCACGGACCGGTTCGGCAGCCGGCGGATGTGGCTTGCGGGGCTGTCGGTCTTCCTCGTCGGCTCGCTCGCGAGCGGGCTGGCCCCCTCGATCGAAACTCTGATCATCTTCCGGGTGATCCAGGGCTTCGGGGGCGGCATGCTGGATCCGATCATGCTCACGCTGCTGGCGCGCACGGCGGGCCCCTCCCGGGTGGGGCGGGTGATGGGGCTGATGGGTGTCGTCATCCCGCTGGGTCCCGTCCTCGGCCCGATTGTCGGCGGTGTGATCATTCAGAGTCTGGACTGGCGGTGGATGTTCCTGGTGAACCTGCCGATCGGGCTGGTGGCGCTGGTGTTGTCGCTGCGGGTGGTGCCGGCCGATCCGCCGCGGGCCGGGCGCGCTGCCAGCCGGCTCGACGTCGTCGGGGTGGCGCTGCTGTGCCCGGCGTTCGCCATCCTCGTCTACGCGTTGTCGCAGGCAGGGGAGGATGCCGGCTTCGGCGCCACCCGGGTGCTGGTGACGCTGGCGATCGGCGGTGGGCTGCTTGTCGGCTACGTCGTGTACGCGCTACGGGTCCGCGGCGCGGCACTGATCGATCTGCGGTTGTTCACCAACCGTGGTTTCAGCGCGAGCGTCACGGTGATGGCGGTCACCGGGGTGATGCTGTTCTCGATGCTGTTCCTGGTGCCGTTGTACTACCAGCAGGTTCGTGATCACGGGGTGTTGGCAGCCGGGTTGTTGCTCTCGCCGCTGGGTGTGGGTTCCTTCATCGCGATGCCGATCGCGGGACGGCTCAGTGACCGGGTCGGTACCCGGGCGCTGGTACCGGCCGGCGCGTTCGCGATCGCGCTGAGCGTGCTGGTGTTCACACAGGCCGGGCTGCACACCAGCGAGGCTGGTCTTGCGGTGTCCGTGTTCGGGACGGGGCTGGGGCTCGGTTTCGTGGGTGCTCCGACCATGGGGGCGCTGTACCGGACGTTGCCCGCGGAGTCGGTGGCGCAGGGGACGTCCGCGCTGTACGTGCTCAACCAGTTGGGTGCTTCGCTCGGTATCGCGGTCGTGGCGCTCATCCTGCAGAGTCGGGCGGCGGACGGGGCATCCGTCGAGACCGCGTTCCACCCGGCTTTCTGGTGGGTGTTCGCCGGCTCGCTTGCGGTGCTGGCGGCGGGCTGGTTCCTGCCGGGCCGACCCGCGCGGCTGCCCGCCGCCGTCGTCGAGCCGAACATCAGCCAGCCCGTCCAGACTTCGTGACCTGCGGGTGGGCGGCGAGACGCCGGGCCCCACCGCCTACCAGCCAGCGGTCGAGGTGATCACCAGTGGCCGGCCCGGGCGGCCTTTTCGGTGGCTTTTCCCGGTACCCGCGTCCCGCGTGCGCGTGCTGGTCAGCCGGTGGCCAGTTTGTCTTCGACGGGTTCAGCGGACGTGGCATTCGGATGCGGCGGTTCAACCGGGCGATCCGGGTTGCGGGGGCGACCGCGGCGCGGCCGTCTGCTCCGAGGGCCGTACCGCGTGACTGCCCGGTCGCTACGCTCACTTCAGACAGACGCTGCGAGCAGATGTCACGATCCTGTTCGGGGCCTCGGGCGGCACAGCCATGAGGCGCTGACCGAGAACACGGATACGGAGGCGGTCGAGGCGATGGTGGCCGCCGGCGCTGTCTCGCGCCGGGGCGCCGCGTTCCGTGACCGACGTCGGGTATCGCTGATCAGTGTCCGTACCGTCTGAAGCCTTACCGCCGAAGGGAGTCCGTGAGCATGGAATTAGGTGATCTCGCTGAGCGTCCGGGGACGCCGGCGCGTCGGGTCGCCGTCCTCGAGGACGAGAAGAACATCCTCGAGCCACTGGCCCGGTCTGGCTACTACGCCGAGGCCTGCCGCGGTGAGCGGTACTTCAGCCTGTTGGCCGGCGGCCGCGTGGCGGAGGCGTCGTCATCAGGGCGTGGCGCCGGGCGCTACGAGGTGGCCCGGTGAGCGCGACGGAGCCTCTGCTCGGCCTGCGGTGGGGGATCAAGGCGACCTTCCTCACCTACATCGCCCGGATGCCCGACGGTCAGGGCAGCGTCAGCGGCGGCGCGCAGCCCGCCGAGAACGACGAGTTCGTCTTCGAGCCGGATCCGTCGGCCGCGGTACCCGAGGGCGTCGACGGTTTCTGGGCGTTCCGCGGCGATGTCCGCTTCCAGGGCCATTTCGGGCTGCTGTACGTGCGGATCGCCGACCCGCACGTGGTGCTGCGCGGCACGGAGGCCGAGCTGAACGTCGTCGAGCCGTTCGAGTCCGAAACGAAGCCGAGGATTCCCCTGGTGCGCTTCACCCCCCGGCCCGGCGCGGCGCCGCCCGGCCTGCAGACCTGGGAGGCCGCGGACGTGCGGCTGCTGGCCGAGGGCGCTGGGCTGTTCAACAACGTGTACTCCGTGGGGGAGCCGTTCGAGCCGCTGAGCATCACCCTGCCGGCCACCTCCCAGACGGGATGATCTCATCTGGTCGGGGTGAACTCGTGTAGCCAGTCCCGTCGGGGAGAACCCGCCAGCCAGTCCCGCGCGGGCGGGTGGTGCGGCGTGCGGACGTGCAGGCGCCCGCCGCGTTCCTCGACCGCGCGGGTGCGCCGCATCTGAGCGAGCAGGTCGGCCGCCAGCGTCTCGGCATCCGTGTCGAACACCTTGCTCGCATGGTCGACGAGCCACGGCTGCCGCGTCAGGTAGGTGTCGACGTCGTCCAGCGGGATGCCGTCACGGATCATCAGGGCGAACGCGAAGATGCGTTTGCAGGCGTGCCATCCGGCGCGCTGCGGGTCCGCGCGCATGCGTTCGTACCGTGTGTGCGCCGCCGCGAAGACCGCGGGCGGGTCGAGGATGGGGCCGCCGTGGCCGGGCAGGGCCGTGCGCACGGCGAGCCGGCTGAGCTTCGCCACGGTGTCGAGCGCGACATCGATCGCGGCCGGGCCGTCCAGGGCGAGGTTGAGCCAGCCGACGTCGTCGGCGTGGATGGCGTCCCCGAGGACGAGCAGCCGCTCCTGCGGCTCGTAGAAACTGAGGTGGTGGGTGTGTGCCCGGGAGTGGGCACCACCTCCCACTCCGACGGCCCGGCCCGCAGCGTCTGCCCGGCCTCGAGAGCGTGGTCGACGTGGTATCGCTCGACCGGCTGGTCGAGCCATGCGGACAGGCACGCGTCCGCCTGCCGGCTGTTGATCACCTGGGCGTCCTCGCGGGCGGCGGCGACCGCGATCCCGTGGACGTCCCGCAGGCGCGCGTTCCCGCCGACGTGGTCGCTGTGCCAGTGGGTGTTCACGACCAGTTCGACGTCCGTGATGCCGATGCCGGCCGTGGCCAGCGCGTCCTCGATGCGCGAGGTGTCGCTGCCGAACCCGGAGTCGAAGATCACGCGAGATCCGTCACTGGTCGCGATCACGTTGGCGCTGGGGAAACCCACCGCCAGGAAGTGCAGCCAACCAGGTATGCGCAGGGAATCTGACGGCACGGCGTTCCCCCTTCGGTGGCGACGTCGCCTTCGGCCGGCACGCGCCCTTCGTCCCCGTGGCATCCAGGCCCAGACGCCTCTACCGGGACGCCTCTACTGGGACGCCCGATAGTTGGACATCAAAATAATAGTAAACACCCACGCCCCATGGAAGATCCTCAGAACCCGCCTCGGCTCCACCAAGCCCCGTCGATCGTGGACGGGTTGTGGAGTGGCCGGGTTGACGGTGGGGGGAGTCACTCCTGGTGGGAGTTCTGTCCAATGGAGGGTTCCCACTTTCGTGGACAGTCCTAACTATGCAGCACGAAGTGT
>NZ_CAAAFS010000207.1:0-8117 GCF_900634755.1 Protofrankia symbiont of Coriaria myrtifolia | reverse complement strand
CACCAGCGAATTCTGGAGGCTGGCTGGGAGGAGGGCGGGTTCCGCTACTTCCTGGAGACCTTCGACGACATCTTCGTCAACCCGGAGTCCAACGCGCTGGCCTCGGAGTTCGTCCGCAACAAGATCCGCACGATCGTCAGGGATCCGGCCACCGCCGAACTGCTGTGCCCGAAGCCCGACCATCCGCTCGGCGCCAAGCGGCCGCCGTTGGGGCACTTCTACTACGAGACGTTCAACCGGGACAACGTCGAGCTGGTGGACGTCAGCGGCAACGCCGTGGACGACATCACGCCCACCGGTGTGCGGCTGGCCGACGGCACCGAGTACGAGGCCGACGTCATCGTGTTCGCCATGGGCTTCGACGCGATGACCGGATCGCTGACCAGCGTCGACGTCCGCGGCAGGGGCGGGGTGACGATCGCGGAGAAGTGGCGGGGTGGGCCTCGCACCCATCTGGCGCTCACCGTCGACGAGTTCCCGAACTTCTTCATGATCGCAGGCCCGCAGATCCCGTTCGCGAACGCGCCGGTCATGATCGAGCCGGCCGCCGGGTGGATCGGGGAGGCCATCTCCTACATGCGCGAGCACGGCCACACCCGCATCGAGCCCACCGCGCAGGCCGTCGCGGCCTACAACGAGCAGTGCGAGACGTTCTTCAACGCGACCGTGTTCCCCGCCGGGGAGAAGATCCGCTCCTGGTTCGTCGGCGCGAACATCCCGGGCAAGCCGCACGGCGTGGCGCTGTACTTCGGCGGCTACCCGAACTACATCCAGGAGGTGCGGCGGGAGGCCGAGGGGGGCTTTACGCACTACCGGTTCTCGGCCGTCCGGGACGCGCGGCCGTCCGTGGGCGTGGCGGGCAGCTGAGGGGGACGGAGATGACCACAACACCCACAGGTGTCGGAATCTGGAACATGGGGCTCCGGTTCGGCGGGGAGGAGCAGGCCGTCGAGGCCGCGGTGGCCGCCGAGGAACTCGGGTACACGGCCGTCTGGCTGCCGGACCTGGGCGGTGGCGGCCTGTTCGAGCGGCTCACCGCGCTGCTGGCGGCCACCAGCCGGATCACGGTGGCCACCGGGATCCTCAACATCTGGATGCACGAGCCCGCGACCGTCGCCGAGCGGTACGCCAAGCTGACGGGGACGTACGGCGACCGGCTGCTGATCGGCCTCGGGGTCAGCCACGCGCCGATCGTCGACCAGGCCGAGGCCGGCCGCTACCGCCGGCCGCTGGCCAGGATGACCGAGTTCCTGGACGGTCTCGACGCCGCGTCCCCCGCGGTGCCGGCGCGCTCCCGGGTGCTCGCGGCGCTGGGGCCCAGGATGCTGCGGCTGGCGGGCGAGCGTGCGCACGGCGCCCACCCGTATCTCGTGCCGCTGGAGCACGTGGCGACCGCGCGTGCGGCGCTCGGCCCGGAGAAGTTCCTCGCCCCCGAACTCGCCGTGGTGCTGGAGACCGACCCGGACCGGGCCCGGCAGATCGCCCGTACCGGACTGGGCATGTACTTCGACCTGCCGAACTACCTGAACAACCTGCGGCGGTACGGGTTCACCGACGACGATCTCGCCGCGCCGGGCAGCGACCGGCTCATCGACGCCCTGGTGGCCTGGGGCGACGAGGAGACGATCGCCGCCCGGGTGGCCGCATACCGCGACGCCGGCGCCGACCACGTCGCGATCCAGGTCCTGATCGGCGAGCACACCGCCGCCGCGACCTTCCCGACCGAACAGTGGCGCCGCCTGGCACCGGTGCTGACCGGATAGCCGAGCGCCCGGGCCGTCGGCTCCCGTCGCCCCGAGGCGGTAGGGAGCGCGTCATGCCCAGGTGGAAAAGCGTCATGCCCGCCGTGCAGGAAGGAGGTCCTGCTGGTCGGCCCGGCCGGGGAGATCGTCCTGGCCGTGCGCGATCTCGTCGCTGGGCACGGCGGGCGGCGAATCCTGGACCGGCTCTCAGTCGAGGTCGCCCGCGACGAGTGCCTGTCGGTCATCGGCCCGTCCGGGATCGGCAAGACCCTCCCGTTGCGCCGCCTCGCCGGACCGCACCGTCGAACCGGGGGAGAGGCCGTCCTGGACGGCGCGCCGCTCGCGCCCACCGTCCGTGAACGGCACACAGAGCAGTTACGGCGCGTGCAACTGGTGCCGCAGAACCCGTACGACTCGCTCAATCCCCGCCACACCGTCGCGCAGATCCTCGGCCGGCCGCTCCAGCTCGCCTGTATCACCGACCGCGCGGCCCACATCGCCGACCTGCTGGCGCAGGTCGGGCTCTTCGCCGAGCACGCCACCCGTCACCCCCATGAGCTCTCCGGCGGGCAACGGCAACGCGTCGCGCTCGCCCCCCGTCCTGGCCGCGCGGCCCGACGTGCTGCTCTGCGACGAGATCACCAGCGCCCCCACCCCGTCGTCGCGGCCACCATCGGCGGCCTCCTCACCGATCTCCGCACCAGCACCGGAGTGGCCTTCATCGTCGTCACCCACGACCGCAACGTCGTACGCCGCCTCGGCGGCCACGTCACCACCCTCGAGAACAGCAGATTCACCGAACCCCACACCCCAACACCAGGCAAAGGAAGCGCATGACAACCACCCCCACCCACACGGCCAGGAAGACCTCGCCGGTTCACCCTCACGGGCGTGGGGACGTCTGCGGCCTTGCGGACCATCACCTTGTGGCCGCTTGCCATTTTCACCCATTTTCCCGGGTTGTTACAGTAATGCATTTCGTCGGCCAATTGATGCAAAGACGAAAAATATTTCATTATACTACACATTGGTGTATAGTGAATGAAATGGATGACGTTGAGATCGACATGAGCCGCTGGGCCGCGTTCGACGCGCCGCTCGGCAACGCCGGGCTCCGCGCACTCTACGACGCCGCGGACCCGCACACCTGGCTTGGTATCGCCCGGGACTACCGGGCGATACCCGTGGCCGAGGCCGCAGCCCGGAACGGGCGCGACGCCGCCCGGCAGATGATCGGCATGGAGAGCATGACCAGCGTTGATCGGCTGATCCGCGCCGCCCGGGAGGTCAAGGATGACCCGCGACGGCACGCGCTGGCGCTGGCGATGCGGCCGGCGATCCAGCGCGCGGCACTGCTGGACGCCGCACCTGGCTGGCGGGTCGAGCCAGAGACCGGCATGGTCTACCGGCTGTACGACGCGGACGGCCAGGACGTCACTGGCAACCCGCGCGCGACCGGCCGGTACCGGCGCCACGTCCGGGTGGACCTGGGTGTGTACATGTATGGCGTGGCGGACCTGGAGCTGCAGGCGGAGCAGGGGTTCGTCGTCCATGGGGAGACGGATAGCCCGGCGGAGGCGGTACACCTGGTGCTGGCGGAGCCACTGCCACTCGCCCTCGGAAAATCTTGAAAACTACTTCGGATCATCCCACGGGCGTGGAGACAGCAGGACCGGCACGGGTGGCATCCGCCATATCCGCAGATCACCCCTGCGGGCGTGGGGACGGCTGCACCGGTACGTCCGGTGCTACGCCGCCGTCTGCCGTGACTGCCCGCTCGACCACGAGTCCCGGCACCTCGTCGACGACGAGGGTCGTGGCCGTGGCGGCGGCCGTTGACGCCGGTAGGCACTACGTGGTGCCGAGGGTCATTCCCCCGGTGCCACTTGCTGCGAGATCAACATGTCGATCAGCCAAGAAGCATCCGATAGTGAGAAGCGCACCGCGATCAGCCCTGAACTGGCCCCTACATCCCGCTCCCAATGAGCGGGCTGGAGGGGCACCAAGGCATCGAACCGGGCCAGCGCCTCCGGCGTGAACGCCACGTAGGCCAGCGGATCCGCATCCGCCGGTGGCGGCCCACCCTGGCACGAGTAAACGGTGTCCACCTCGGCCCACAGCGCGCGGATCAGGTCGGCCATGCCTTCGTCGACCTGCACCGGCTGACCGTAGCGGCACACGGTGACCTGCGGATGGTCGGTCACGCTCCACATCTCCCGGACATGGAAGTGTCCCGGCAGGACCCCTCCCGCGTGGGAGGTTGATCGCATGCCGGGCCGAGAACCCTGGTCCACGGTCCCCACCGCCAGTGGTGCCAGCAGGCCTCGTTTACGGCCTCGCAGCCAGTCGGTGGCGGCCAGCCTGCTGAGGCTGTCACCGGACTCCTCACCGGTGAGCGGTGTGCTGTCGGTCGGTTCGGGAATATAGGTGCTGTTCAGCCAGGACATCGAATGCAGCAGGATCAGGGCCGCCGGGGTCTCCGCCCGTTTCGCCGCGTAGGCGCGGACCCGCTGGTACATCTGGTCCGCCGTCGCCATCGTCGGAAGCGTGACGAACAATCCCGGTGTACCTGCTGCGGCACCGATCAGCCGGGCTGCATGGAATGCGGTCTCGGTCTTCCCCTCACCCATGGGAGCCATGACCAGAAATAATGTCGGCCCACTGCCGAGAAGAGTCGGCAGTGTTTCGGAGACCGACGCCTGCAGTGGATTCGGATCAAAGGGGAACTCGTCGCAAAAACTGCCCTGGCGTAGCCGTAGCCTGGTCAGGCCGGCTGCGTCCAGCAGCGCGGGTACAAGTTTCTCGGTGCGTTCGTGATGTGCACGCAGAAGATCGGGAAGAGAACTATCGGGGATGTGTGGCAGGCGTTCCAGCAGGAAACTTTCCTGGCTGACGATCCAGTCCGCGAGGATCACGATCCCGCAGATGATGGCCGCAGCGTCGATGCTCATCCGTTGCGGCGGGGCAGGTGGCTCGAAAATTCCCCGGATCACTTCGAGGGTCGCCTGGCGCTGCTCCTCCCAGGCTCCCGCACCCAGCTCCGGGCGGCCCGGCCGGCGGATCTCGTTCTCCTTGAGTGGGTAAAAACAGCCGTGATGGCCACCCAGCATCTGGGCGATCCGGAATCCCGGGCCGCGCGCCGAGCGGCCCGGGTAGCCCAGCCGAGCCAGTGCTGGGCCGAGCCAGAGATGTATCGCGTGGTCGTGGCGAATCGAACCGTTCACCCTACCGTATTCGGCGATGGTGTGGGCGCTCTGTGCTCGCTGTGACTGAAAACTGGCAGTAATTTTCCCTATGTCGTGCAACGCCGTTCAAAAGGCGATGAGCCGGCCGACGGTCGAGATATCGGTTTCCATGCCGCGCGCGACCGCTGAGCGAAGCGACTCCGGCACGTAGTCCCGCCACAGGACCGTCGCCGCGGCTCCGCTGTCCATGAGATGGCATATCAGTGGATAGGGCCCGGGTAATCCTTTCGACTTTCCCCACAGATTCAGATCGACCGATATCTGGTCATCGATGGAACCATCCATCATTTCCCCCGTTACAAAAAAGTAGCTCTCGGTCGGCCCGACTTCCGGGCGGCCTTTTGATGTGGGTCTATTCGGAAGCCGGTGTGAAACAGCTGATGAATTGTCGGGTTACTGGGTGCGGACGAGGAGGCTGACGGGGAAGTCGCGCAGCAGACGTAGGACGTAGGCGACGCCGCCGTCGTGGCGGCGGCCGGTGAACAGGTCCGTCCAGCGACCGTCGGGCAGCGGGAGGGTGGTGTCGCGCCAGCCGCCGCCGCGGCGCAGCCCCAGGACCAGGCGCGGTGCCACGGCCACCACCGACCCCGAGCGGCTGAAGGCGACCACGTGGTCGGCGGCCGAGCCGGACGCCCACAGCGGCCGGTAGGTGGCCTGGGCGCCGAACCACGCCGGGTGTTCCCGGCGCAGCCGTAACGCGCGGGCGACGACGAGCAGTTTCGCCGCCCCGGTGTCGTCGAGCGGCGGTGGCTTGCGGCTGCCGGGTTCGGGGCCGAGTTCGGTCAGCAGCTTCGCGCGTTCGCCGAAGGCGACCGGGCGCCGGTTGTCCGGGTCGACCAGGGAGGCGTCCCACAGCTCCTGGCCCTGGTAGACGTCGGGCACGCCGGGGGAGACGAGCTGGAGCAGCTTCTGGGCCAGGGAGTTCTGGCGCCCGAGCTCCACCAGGGACGCGACGTAGGTTTCCAGCGTCGCGAGGTAGTCCCGGTCGTCGAGGACCGCGTCGACGTAGTTCGTCAGCGCCGACTCGTACCCGGGGTTCGGGTCGGTCCACGACGTGTGGGTCTTTGCCTCGCGGATGGCCTTGAGCATATACTGCCGGACCCGGTCGGCCGGCAGCGGCCAGGCTCCGACGAGGGTCTGGGCGAGCAGGTAGCTCGTCGGACGGTCCGGCCAGCCGTGTTCGATGTCGGTGTGCCGTTCGCCGAGGGCGAGCAGGCGGCGGACGGCCTCGCCCCAGCCGTCGGGGTCCTCGGTCAGCACGGCGAGCCTGGCGCGGACGTCCTCGGAGCGTTTGGTGTCGTGCGTGGACAGGGTGGTCATCGTCAGTGGCCAGGCCCGCTGCGTGGTGGTGTTGGCCTCGTGGAACTCGTGCACCGCGCTGTGCGGGTGCCCGGCGGGGAAGCCGGGGAAGTCGCCGGGGGAGCCGCCGACCTCGTTCAGCGCGATCATCCGGCCGTATCGGTAGAAGGCGGTGTCCTCGACGCCCTTGGCCATGACCGGCCCGGCGGTCTGCTGGAAGCGGACGACGAACTCCGGCGGGCCGGCCAGGGCCAGCTCCTCGACGAGGCCGATCTCGCTTGCGCGCAGGGGCAGCGACTCCCGGGCGTGTGCGCAGGCCCGCACGATGTGCCCGCGGGCCTCCAGGGTCGCCGCCGCGCCCGGGCGGACGTAGGCGCGGTAGACGGGGAAGGCGGCCAGCACCTCGGCCAGTGCCTCGTGCAGGCCGACGCGGGTGAGGTCCGCGCGCCGCCGCCGGGCCTCGGTCAGCGCGAGGGTGGTGAGCCTGTCCAGTTCGGGGCGCAGGGCGCCTGCGAGTACGTCGATCTTGGCCTGGCGGCTGATCGTGGCGAAGTCGGACCTGACGTCGGTAACCTCGGTGTAGAGGGTGCTGAACGCCCTGGCCGAGGCCGGGTCGATGAACAGCCGGGTGAGCCGGTTCAGCGCGTCGTAGCCGGTGGTGCCGGCGCACGCCCAGGTGTCGGGCAGCGCCTCACCGGGCTCCAGGATCTTTTCGACGACCGTCCACGCGCCGCCGGTGGCCTCGGACAGCCGGCGCAGGTACTCCTCGGGGTCGGCGAGGCCGTCGGGGTGGTCGATCCGCAGGCCGTCGATCGCGCCGGCCCGGATCTGGTCGAGGATCAGGCGGTGGGTGGCGGCGAAGACGTCCGGATCCTCCTGACGCAGGCCGGCGAGGGTGGTGATGTCGAAGAAGCGCCGGTAGTTCAGCTCGGTGCCGGCGACCCGCCAGAAGCACAGCCGGTAGTGTTGACGCTCGAGGGTGGCGGCGACATCGTCAGGGTCGACGGTCCCGTCCGCGACGGGTAGCACATGATCGTGGTAGACGACCACCCAGGCGCCGTCCTCGTCGGTGGCCAGCCGGATCTCGCCGCGGGCGAGGCAGGTGCCCAGCGCGTCCCCGAGAACCGGGATCACGATCTTCCCGGGGTTCTCCGGGGAGTTCCAGTCGATGTCGAACCAGGACGCGTACGGCGACTCGGCGCCCTCGCGCAGCACCGACCACCAGGCCGTGTTGGCCGACTCGGGCGCGGCCATCGCCATGTGGTTGGGCACCAGGTCCACCACCAGGCCGAGGCCTGCCTTGCGGCACGCGGTCACCAGCCGCCGGAACCCGGCCTGCCCGCCGAGCTCCGGGCTGATCTGGCCGTGGTCGACCACGTCGTAGCCGTGGGTCGAGCCGTCGACCGCCTCCAGGACGGGCGAGCAGTACAGATGGGTGATACCGAGCGTGGCCAGGTACGGCACGACGACGGCCGCGTCGGTGAAGGAGAACTCCATGCTCAGCTGCAGCCGGTAGGTCGCGGTGGGGACGGCCCGGCCGGGCTCGCCGCCGGCACCAGGCCCACCGAGCCCACCAGGGTTACCGAGCCCACCCGGGCCACCGGCAGGGGCGGCGCCGACGCCGGAGCCGCCCCGCGGATCAGTCGGCACAGCGCAGCACAAGCGTCGAACGGGCCTCGGCTTCGATCGGGTCGTCGGCCTTCACGACCCGACCGGTCAGGCGTGGGCCGAGCCCGGCGGCGCTCCCACCGCCTCCGCTCACCGCTCCGGCTCCAGCCGCCGCGCCGGTGCCGGACGCCGCGCCGGTGCCGGACGCCGCGCCGGCTCCGGC
>NZ_CAAAFS010000206.1:2274-52547 GCF_900634755.1 Protofrankia symbiont of Coriaria myrtifolia | reverse complement strand
GCCGGTGCCGGACGCCGCGCCGGCTCCGGCTCCGGCCGTCGTGGCGTCGACGATCGCCGGCTGGGCCGGGGCGGGCGGGCGGGTGTCGACGACGACCTCCCAGCTGGTGCCGAAGTTCTCCGGCGGGATGCGGAAGCCCAACGGCTCGAAGTGGGCGTTGAAGAACAGCAGGAAGGACTGGTCGGCGACCTTCTCACCACGCTGGTCGGGGTCGGGGATGCCGTGCCCGTTGAGGAACACCCCGAAGGAGCGGGCCGGGGTGAACCCCCAGTCGGCGTCCGACATCTCGGTGCCGTCCGGCCGCAGCCAGACGATGTCCTTGAGGGCTTCCCCGCCGTCGTGGCCGCTGACGGGTGCGCCGTCCGGGCCGCTGCCTGTCCCGGCGTCCAGGCGGTGGATCGGGTCGCCCCGGAAGAACCGGCGGCGGCGGAACACCGGATGCTCCCGGCGCAGGGCGCAGACGGTGGCGGTGAACTCCACCAGGTCCGTGTTGCGTTCCGCCAGGGACCAGTCCAGCCAGGAGATCTCGTTGTCCTGGCAGTATCCGTTGTTGTTGCCCTGTTGGGTGCGTCCCATCTCGTCGCCGGCCAGGAGCATGGGGACGCCCTGGGACAGGAAGAGCGTGGTGAGGAAGTTCCTGACCTGGCTGCCGCGCAGCGCGAGCACCGCGGGGTCGTCCGTCGGCCCTTCCGCGCCGCAGTTCCACGACCGGTTGTCGTCGGATCCGTCCCGGTTGTCCTCGCCGTTGTCCTCGTTGTGCTTGTTGTTGTAGGAGACCAGGTCGTCGAGGGTGAACCCGTCGTGGGCGGTGACGAAGTTGATGGACGCCGAGGGCCGGCGTCCGTCGGACTCGTAAAGGTCGCTCGAGCCGGTCAGCCGGGAGGCGAACTCGGCGATGCCCTGGTCCTGGCCGCGCCAGAAATCCCGCACGGTGTCACGGTACTTGCCGTTCCACTCGGTCCACAGCGGGGGGAAGTTGCCGACCTGGTAGCCGCCGGCGCCGAGGTCCCACGGTTCGGCGATCAGCTTGACCTGCGAGACCACCGGATCCTGCTGGACGAGATCGAAGAAGGACGACAGCCGGTCGACCTCGTAGAACTCCCGGGCCAGGGTCGCGGCCAGGTCGAACCGGAACCCGTCGACGTGCATCTCGGTCACCCAGTAGCGCAGCGAGTCCATGATGAGCTGCAGGACGTGTGGGTGACGCACCCGCATGCTGTTGCCGGTGCCGGTGTAGTCCATGTAGTAGCGCGGGTCGTCCTCGATGAGCCGGTAGTAGGCGGCGTTGTCGATGCCGCGGAAACACAGCACCGGGCCCATGTGGTTGCCCTCGGCCGTGTGGTTGTACACGACGTCGAGGATCACCTCGATGCCGGCGTCGTGAAGGTTCTTCACCATGAGTTTGAACTCCTGGACCTGCTGGCCCGCGCGGGCGTTGGCCGCATAGGCGTTGTGCGGGGCCAGGAAGGCCAGTGAGTTGTACCCCCAGTAGTTGCGCAGCCCCCGGCGGACCAGGTGCTCGTCCTGCACGAACTGGTGGACGGGCATGAGTTCCACAGCGGTCACACCGAGTTTGTGATAATGGTCGATCATCGTCGGATGTGCCACGCCGGCGTAGGTGCCGCGGTACTCCGGTGGGAGCCCGGGATGGGCGATCGTCAGGCCGCGTATGTGCGCCTCGTAGATGACCGTCTCGTTGTACGGGGTGCGCGGCGGGCGGTCCCCGTTCCAGTCGAAGAACGGGCTGATGACCACCGACTTCATCACCCGGGGCGCGGAAGCCCCGGTGTTCATGCTGTCGGGGTCGCCGAAGTTGTAGCCGAAGACCGACTGGTCCCAGTCGATCTCGCCGTCGACCGCCTTCGCGTACGGGTCCAGAAGAAGCTTGGACGGATTACACCGCAGCCCCTTGGCGGGTTCGTGAGGGCCGTGGATCCGATACCCGTATCGCTGGCCGGGGCCGATGCTCGGCAGGAAACCGTGGTAGACGAAGGCGTCGGCTTCCTTCAGTTCGACCCGGGTCTCGGTGTTGTCCTCGTCGAACAGGCACAGCTCGACCTTCTCGGCAACCTCGGAGAAGATCGCGAAATTGGTGCCGGTGCCATCGTAGGTGGCACCGAGCGGATAGGGGCTGCCCGGCCAGACTTGCAACATACGCACGGAGCCTACGGGGTTGGGGAACCGCCGACGACTGGTGCTGGTGTGGATGGGCACCGACGGCTCGGGCGACTTCCCGGCCGGTGGATTCCGGGCCGGTGGATTCCGGTTCGGCCGGCGGGGTGGCGGGCGCGGCCGGGCCGGTTTGAGTACACCTTCGGGCCGCGCTGTGCGCAACTCGTCACCCGCGTTGTCGATCACAAACCGTTGATCACGGTATCCGCCGTGGACGAGGTTCGCGGGGTGGCCGCGCACGCTCCGTCCCTCCGCGACGGAACCCCGTCGGCCGGCCCGAGGCGGCCGGCCCGGCTCGGTGTGCCCGATACGGCCACGGCCCGACAGCCCCACGGCCCGACAGCCCCGCAGCCCGGAGTCCTGCCGGCCCATCCCGGCGCGGAGTTCGGCACGGGCCCGTGCGGGCCCGGTACGACGGGTCCCCGGCTGGAGACTCCTCCGGGACCCGTCCAGACGCACTCCGGACGTCATCCGGACGTCATCCAGACGCACTCCGGACGCTCTGGCGTGGCTGCCGCGCCGGGCCCTGCCGCGGTGGCGGGCGGGACAGTTGCTGCCTGTCATGAATCGTCCAGGTATCAAATGATGAATCGGATCTGTCAGACGGGGGTAGGTATGGCAGCCGCAGGCGGCTCATGGCACCATCGTTACCGCACAGCACGGCCGATCGTGAGACGAGCTCGCAGGGGAAGGCGTAACTCGTTGACGGAGGTCCTGCGTGGTTGCAATGTCATCAACACGTGATCTTGTTTCGGGTTCGGTGTCCGTCGGCGTCCCCGGCATGCTCGCCGTGCTGGCCTGCCCGCCGCCGCTGTGTCCGCACCTGGAGTTTGCCGTGTCCGCCGTGCTCTCCTCGCCGGTGTCCCTGACCTGGACCGGGCAGCCCAACTCCCCGGGGTCGTTCTACGCGGCCCTCCAGTGGCGCGCCCCCTGTGGGACGGCCGGCCGGCTGGCGGGGCAGTTGCGCCGTCTCGGCCCGCTCTCCTTCGACGTGGTCGAGGGGCCCTCACCGGGGTGTGACTCGGAGCGCTACTCCCACACCCCCGAACTCGGCCTGCACCGCGCGTCGATCGCCGCGAACGGGGACGTGGTCGTCGGTGAGGCGGCCCTGCGCGCGCTCATCGATCGGGGCGAGGGCCGCGAGACCCTGGCCAGGGGCCTGCACCGTCTGCTCGGCACCGCCTGGGACGACGTCCTGGAACCGTTGCGCCAGGGCGCCCACGGAGCGCCCGTGACCTGGCTGCGCCGGACCGGCTAGGCCCCGCCTCCGGGCCCGGGCGCGTGTGGAGGCTGACCCGGAAGCCGCCGCCGCATCTGGCCGGCAGCCTGTCGCCGGGTGCGGGGTGGCAGGGAAAGGGTGACAGGGGAGAGGCAGGACAGCCGGCCCTCACCACTGATCCCGTGTTCGGGCGCGTGTCGGGCGGGGTATGCCGGGCCGGGTCACCCGTTCCCGGTGAGCCGCCTTCCGCGCGTTCCCGGAGGATTTCCCAGGCGTTGTCAGGGGAGACTTCCTCCGCGTTGCCGGGGGAGCCGCCGGGGGTGGTGGTGACCTCGGCGGGCGCCCCCGGCCCGATGCCCGCCGCCGATGTCCGGTGACACCTGGGACGTGGGAGCGCAACGGGTGTGGTGAAGGCCACATCCGTTCGGGATCGTCCGGGCGGGCACATACCCCACCGGCCGTGCGTTGTGGGTGGGGCACGAGAGAGCAGCGCACTTATATTCACGGGAGTATTTCAGTGGCCACCGATTACGACACCCCCCGGACCAGCGATGCCGAGGAGGTCGCCGAGCAGAGTCTGGAGGCGCTCAAGGCACGACGGGCGGACGCGGCGGCCGACCTCGGGGACGATGTCGACCCGTTCGAGTCCGAGCTCGACCTGCCCGGCGCGGACCTGTCCGGGGAGGAACTGACCGTCCGCGTACTGCCCCGGCAGGCAGACGAGTTCACCTGCACGAGCTGTTTCCTGGTCCATCACCGCAGCCAGCTCGCCGACAGCCGGCGGATGATCTGCGCGGACTGCGCCGCGTAGGCGGTACGGGCCGCGCGGACCGCGGGACCGCGCCACGCGGACCGCGCGGGACGCCGAGCGCGCCGGGCCGAGCGGCCGACGGCTCGTCGGCGGCACCACGGCCAGGGCAGGTACCGCGCGCCGGGGCCGGCTGCCGGTGCCCGCCGCGGCGACAAGCCCGACAGCCTGTCCGTGCTGCCCGTCCTCGCCCCTGCCCCTGTCCACACGAGCCTGCCTGATGGCGACGACCGACTGTGACCGTATTACCACGGCCATCGGGCAGGCTCAGGTGATCATTTAGATGGTCGGGTAAGCACCCGGACCCCGGCTTCCCGCATCTGCGAGACGGCCTGCTTCTCGTCCCCGGGCCGCAGCCCGACGAAGCGGGTCAGGGCCAGCGGGACCACCACGTCGAAACCCAGCGCCCGGCCGTCCAGGGCCGTCGCCTTCACACAGTGGTCCCCGGCGAGGCCGACCACGACGATCCTGCGGACCTCCCGGGCGGTGAGGACGTCGACCAGTTCGGTCGCCTGATCGGCGTCGGTGAGCGGGTTGCGTACGGTAAATCCGGAATAACCGTCCTCGCCGCCCGTTCCCTTGCGCACGATCGTCCCGTCGACCCGCAGGGCCGGATGCAGCTGCGCGCCCTCGGTCTCCCGTACGCAGTGCGGCGGCCAGATGCCGCCGCCGGTGACGAAGTGCGGGGTGGTCGGCGGATGCCAGTCCTGCGTGTAGACGACCGGTGAGCCCGCGGCCACGGCCCGTTCGATCTCGTCGTTGACAGGTGGGATGATCTCCTCGCCGCCGGCCACGTACAGGCTGCCGGTCGGCGCGGCGAAGTCGTTCTGGACGTCGATCACCAGGAGCGCGACGCCCGGCCCGTATTCGTCGGTCATGAGCCGATTCTGCCCACTGCCGGCCCGCCGCGGTATTCCGGGCCCCACCGAGGAGGGCAGGCCCTGCCGCACACGGATGCCCGACGTTTGTCGGATATTGTTTGTCCGACATTCGGGACCCGGCTCAGCCGGGCCTCAACCGGGCCTCACCTGGGCCCTTGGTCGGGTCGATGCCGGATTGACGTAGTACGTGTCACAGGCATCGGTGATGACCGTATCTGTACCGGATTCGTACGGATTCAAAGCTGATGCGAAGTCGTCATACCCCCCCGTTACAGTGGTCGGGTGCGCAGCAGAGACTACGGGCCCGACGTGCTGGCGCGGAGCGGACGCGTACGGCCCGCCGCGCCGCCATCTGTCGAGGCCGTCCCCGGTCTTGTCGTCGAGGACGCCGCGACCGGTTTCTGCGGGGCGGTGATCGAGGTTGAGGCGGGTGGGGTCGTGCTGGAGGACAGGCACGGCCGCCGCCGCGCCTTCCCGCTCGCCGCCGGAGCGTTCCTGCTGGACGGGCGGACGGTGACGCTGACCCGGCCGGTGCGGTCGGCGCCGGCGGCCCCGGCCCGCACGGCGTCCGGCTCCGTCGCCGTGCCCGGCCAGCCGGCCCGGGTCGCGCGGGCGAGCCGGATCTACGTGGAGGGGCTGCACGACGCCGCACTCGTCGAACGCGTCTGGGGCGACGACCTGCGGGTGGAGGGCGTCGTCGTGGAAAGCCTGGACGGCGTCGACGATCTGCCCGCGCTGGTCGCGGCCTTCCAGCCCGGACCACGGCGCCGTCTCGGCGTGCTCGTCGACCATCTGGTCGCCGGTTCCAAGGAGAGCCGCATCGCCGCGTCCGTGACGTCACCGTACGTGCTCGTCACCGGGCATCCCTACGTGGACATCTGGCAGGCGGTCAAGCCGTCGTCCGTGGGTATCGCGGCCTGGCCCCAGGTACCCCGGGGCCAGCCGTGGAAGGAGGGCGTGTGCCGCGCGCTGGGCGTCGCCGAACCCGCTGACATGTGGCGCCGGGTGCTCGGCAGCGTGCGTTCCTACACGGACGTCGAAGCCGGTCTGCTCGGGGCGGTCGAACGTCTCATCGACTTCGTCACGGTACCGGCGGGTGACGTCGACGACGAGCACGGTGCCAAACACGGGGCCGAGTACGGCGAGGGACACGACAGGGGACACGAAAGCGGCCGGGCATGAGGCCCGGTTCCGCCGTCGGCGTCCCCTCACCCGAGGCGGGGCGACGGTAGATGCCGCCGCGGTGGAGAGCGCTCAGGCCAGGCCTTGTCGTCGCGCTCGTCGCGGTGGTCGCGATCGTGGCCTTCGCGGTTCACGCGGTGCGCTCCGACCCACCCCCGCCGCCGCTCGGGATGTCCGGGGCGGCGGCGTCGCCGTCCGAGCCGACCACCGCCGGGGCCGGGGCGGCGGCCAGGCCGGACCTGATGCGCGGGCGCACCGTCCTGCTCGACCCCGGCCACAACGGGGGCAACGCGAAGGCGCCCGCGGCGATCAACCGGAAGGTGCTCGCCGGTGGCATCGCGAAGGAGTGCGACACCGTCGGCTCGCAGACCACAGCCGGCTATCCCGAACACGCGTTCACCTTCGACGTGGTCACCCGGGTGGCCGCGCTGCTGCGCGACCGGGGTGCCACCGTCGTCCTGACCAGGGCGGACGGCAACGGGGTCGGCCCGTGCATCGACGAGCGAGCCCGCATCAGCAATGACGCGCACGCGGACGCGGCCGTGTCCGTGCACGCCGACGGCGGCCCGGCGAGCGGTACCGGATTCCATGTCATCGCCCCGAGCCTGAGCCCGGACGGCGGCAACGCCGCGATTCTCGCCCCGTCGGCCCGGCTGGCGGACGCGGTGGGCGCCGCCTTCGAGCGGAACACCGGCGAAACCCGGGCGGACTACATCGCGCACGACGGCCTGTCGTTCCGTACGGATCTGGGTGGGCTGAACCTCTCTCGGGTGCCCAAGGTGTTCATCGAATGCGCCAACATGCGCAATCCCGCCGACGCCGCACGGGTCTCCGACCCCGCGTGGCGTGGGCGCGCCGCGCAGGGCATCACGGACGGGATAATCGCCTTTCTGACCGCGCCGCCTTCCTGACCGCACGTCCACCGTGCGGTTACCGGACGGCGTGATGTTCCGGTTGGGCGTGGGCCGCGTTCTCGGGCTTCGTGCACGTGCATTTGCCGAGTCATATCAGCCGAGCCGCGTCAACGGTACGGGTCCGCGCCGCCGGACCAGCGGGTGACACGTCGACGCCGCTGATATTTCGTAAATGTAACATACCGTGTCAAAGATTGACATACCTGTAAGCCGGCCATGTCGCTCCGCCTGACGCGATTTGTGGTAGGACTTCGCCTACTCGACTGTCGCTCTGACGACAGCATATTGACGGAAAGCATCAAGCAGTAAAATCGTCCGCCATGGCGGGATTTGCGACCGCATTGGGGGCAGCCATGAACATGTCGTCGACCCTGCTCCGCCATGCGCCGGACCAAGGAGGAGCGTCATCGACGAGGGGACGGCAGCGACGACGCGGCGGGACGCCGCACTTGGCCGGCGGGCGGCCCGTACCCGCGACGCCATCCTCGAGGGGGCGCGCCGGCTGTTCCTCGACCGCGGCTACGCGGGCACCCGGATCGGCAACATCACCGACGCGTGCGGGATCTCACGGGCCGGCTTCTACACCTACTTCCATGACAAGCGCGAGGTCTTCAACGCCCTCGGGGAGAACGCCTACCGGGACATTCTTAAGATTGTTTCCTGCTGGGAGGCGATGCCGCGGCCGTGCGGCCTGCCCGACGTGATCGGATGGGTACATGCCTACTTCGCGTTTATGGATGCGCACGGTGCGTTCATTTTTGCCTCCGGGCACTCCGCGCCAGCGGACGAACAGTTCCGTAACAGCAGCAGACGGATGCAGATGCGGGTCGCGTCCCTGCTGGGAACGAACCTGCGCGGCCGGCAGACCGAGCCGACCAGCGCGCCGGAAGCCCTGGGATTATCGATCATGGGGATGCTCGAACGCGCCTGGTACTACTGCCGAGCCCAGGAGCTCCCCGTCGGTGACGACGACATCATCCGAACCGTCGCCCGCCTGATCCTTGGCGACCTCAACCCGATCCACTGACTGACCCGCCGCTCCAACCGGCCCCACCGCTCCAAACCAGCCCTGCCGCTCCAAACGGTCCTGCCGGCCCTGCCGGCCGCGTGTGGGTGGAACGCCGTGCCACCCCTGACCGGCCCCGATGTTCGCCGACCTGCCGGCCACGAGCGGGCGGATACCGTCTTCAAGCGCCCCGAGGGCCAGCCGCGGCGACGGGCATCGAGATGTTCACACGCCCTGGCCCGCACAGCGGCCTCGCTGGATATCACAGATCTCTGTACCTTCACCATGCGTGATCGCCAACTGCCCGTTCCCGGCCGCGGAGATCTCCCGCGGTTCCCGTTCGCTCTCCCGGCGCAATATCCGCCCGCGCAGCACCAGATCCCACGCCTGAACGCATCCCCCGCCGGCCATGAAGAGCACCCGGCCATCGAACGAGGAGACGAGGGCGCTGCCTGCTCCTCCCGCTATCTTGCGCGGCGGCGCGAATATCTCGGCTCACACCGTACGCGATTCCTGGAGACCCGTCCGTGCCGGCGGTTCGCTCCGAGCATGATTTGGCGGAAGATGTAGGTAACTTCCGTCGCCACAGCAACGGTTTCTACCTACGACTTCCGCGTCCGTAGGTAGAAACCGTCGTCACAGCAGCGGTTTTCACCGACGGCTGGAGGCTTCCGGAGGCCGGCGCACCAGTCCCCCTGAGCACCCGAAGCCGGCACATGGACGGGCCAGGAAAGCGCTAGGACGAGCTCCGCGCTCGGTCATTCTGCGATCGTCTCCGCCGCGGGACCCCGGGGGCTCCATGCCTCGACCCTGGGCAGATATCGCGGCCCTCGGTGAAGCCGCCCCAAGAGGTGGCGGGCGGGGAGGTTGGCATAAACGGTGACGACTGGGCCGGGTCCCCTCCTGAGGACCCCATGGCCACCCCCACCGTAGGATCATGGGGGTCCAGGGGTCCAGGGGTCCAGGCCCCGGGCAGGCATCGCGACCCTCGGCGAAGCCGCCCAACGAGCGGCAAGCGACCAGAACCGACACCCCGAAGCCGTCCAAAGGACGGCGAGCCCCAGAAAGCCGGATCGACCAAGCCCGCCAACCGGGGCCCCATGGCCACCCCCACCGTAGAACCGTGGGGGCTCCGGGGGCTCGGCCCCCGGGCAGGCATCGCGGCCCCTGGCGAAGCCGCCCAAAGGGCGGCAAGCAAGGAAGGCCGGCGCGTGGGCGATACTGGGATTGAACCAGTGGCCTCTACCGTGTCAAGGTAGCGCTCTCCCACTGAGCTAATCGCCCGAGTTTGTTCCGGTTTGGTGCCTTGTTGCCGAGGCGGAGGCGGGAATCGAACCCGCGTACAGGGCTTTGCAGGCCCTTGCCTAAACCACTCGGCCACTCCGCCAGGGAGGCCGGGACGGGCTTGACCTCTGACCTCACACACTCTCGAGCGGACGACGGGATTCGAACCCGCGACCCTCACCTTGGCAAGGTGATGCTCTACCAGCTGAGCCACGTCCGCGTGCCCCTCGCCTCTCGGCGGGTGCAGGTAGCACTCTAGCGGACGATGTGGGGGAGCGTCGAATGACTCGCCGTCTGCTGTGTCTGTGATGTGAAGTCTCTGTGTCGTTGCCCGTCTGCTGGTGTCGGTTGTGCTTGCCGGTTGTCAAAACGTGCTGGTCGGGCCACGTGCCACGGGCCCGGACGCCGGTAGCGTGATTCGGATGGACGGCGCGACTCGGGACAGCCCGGACCGTGGCCGGCAGGCCAGGCCGGGGGGCGTCTTCATCGGTGCTGGCAGACCGGTGACGCAGGCCTCGGGCGGGCGGATGGAGGTTCGGCGCCGCCCGCCGTGGCGGACGGGATCCTTCATGGTCGCCGGTGGTCGGCTCGCGACCGGCGTGATCGACATCACCGATGACCTGGCCGCCCTCGACCGTGGCGGCTTCTGGGCGGTCGTGGTCGACTTCGAGGGCGCGGCGCGGTGTGTGCGTTTCGCGGACGTCCGTGCCGCGCCCTCGCTGACGGCGATCGCGGGCCGGCCGTGGCACGGCCCGCTCCGCGACGTGTGGACGAGCAGCCTGGATCGGGACGGCTATGTCGCCGGCGTGCGGCGTATCCGCGCCGAGATCGCCGCCGGTGAGGTCTATCAGGTCAATCTGTGCCGAGTGTTGTCCGTGCCGATGGCCGCCGTGAGCGGTGAGGCGATCGCGGCTCTCGGGGGGGCGTTGGCGCGCGGCAACCCGGCGCCGTACGCGGCCGTGATGTATGTCCCGGAGGCGGACATTCGGGTGATCAGCGCGTCTCCGGAGCTGTTCCTGTCACGCCGGGGCGACGTGGTGCGCTCGGGGCCCATCAAGGGAACGGGCCGGGTCGCGGCGGACCTGTTGGAGAAGGACATCGCCGAGAACATCATGATCGTCGATCTGGTGCGTAACGATCTCGGCCGGGTTGCCTGCCCGGGCGGGGTGAGTGTCCCGGCGTTGTGCGCGCTCGAGGCCCATCCGGGCCTGGTGCATCTGGTGTCCACCGTCGAGGCGCGGCTGCGGCCGCATGTCGGCTGGCCCGAGCTGTTCGCCGCGAGCTTCCCGCCCGGGTCGGTGTCGGGCGCTCCGAAACTGAGCGCGTTGCGGGTCATCCGGGATCTGGAGCCGGCGGCGCGCGGGCCGTACTGCGGCGCTGTCGGCTGGGTCGACGCCGACCGGGGGCTGGGTGAACTCGCGGTCGGTATCCGGACGTTCTGGTTCGCGGCCGGCCGGCTGTGTTTCGGTTCCGGCGCCGGAATCACCTGGGGTAGTGACCCGGAAGGAGAATGGCGTGAAACGGAGCTCAAGGCCGAACGGCTGCTGAGGATCTGTTCGTCCGTCCCGACCTGACAGAGCCCGTGGACGCCACGTGGAATTGCCAGCGGAATTACTTGAACGACCTACGGCTATGACCTTCTGTGACTGACGGCGTCCGGTGTGGACGCCGTCCGGTCCGATGCGGTCATGTTCGGGCGGCTTCCGCTCGGTGACCGGTTACGGGACTGGTCCGGGCGGTCTGCCGCCGGGCGGGTCCACCTGGCCGGCAGGGTGCATCGACCACTTGGAGGATCTGCGAAGATCGGTAGGATTCGCGTCGGCGGGATCCGTGGGATCTGCGCTGTCAGGCGTCCTGGTGTGGTCGTCAGGCGCGATGGTCAGGCCGGGACGACACCGGGTGCCCCGGCCTGGGCGATGTCAGGTCTGCGGGCCACCCCAGATGAGCAGCGCGAGCTCCGCGTCCAGATCGACGACTTCGCTTTCCCCACCGAGAGGTACCACCGAGTAGGTGCGGCGCAGGAACGACAGCACCTCGGACCGCGGCATCTCGAACAGCGCGTGGCCGGAGGGACTGGACAGCGACAGGCAGACGATCCGCCCGCCGGACTGGGCCGCCGGCCACACCTGCACGTCGCCGTCCCCGGCCGGTCGCCGGACGCCGTCGCTGAGCAGTTGGCGAGCGAACGTCCACTCGACAACCTCGTCCGCGCCGGTACGGAACCCGATGCTGACCGCGTAGGGATCCGCCGGTTCGTAGCGCATCGTCGCCGCCACCGGGACGGGCGCTCCACCAGGAACGACGAGCCGAAGTGCGAGTTCTGCTGTGATGGAATCGTGACGAATTGTCATCGGGCGGCCTCTCAGTGCTGCGGTGGTTCGGGCGAGCACCCGTGTAACGAGATGGTTCCCTCTTTGAGGCTCGTTGGAAACAAGGTTATGCGACTTGAACATCCGTTACGCCGGTTCGGGAGAGTTGCCCGGCATGGCGCAGGTACACGGACCGCGGCCGTCCGTCGGAGACGGCCGCGCAGCCCATCCGTGGCCGCCTGGGTCAATGAGCGTCATGTGGCGGAACCCCCGTAGGTCGATTACCCTTCGTATTCGCATTGCAAGTGCTGTCGTGCCTGATGAGATGGGGTCTACCCCTCCCTCGCTCGTCCCAATCGGGGCGAGTTGTGTTCGGATCGTGACCGACGAAACCTCGCTCCGCAAGCCCTGATGTGACCGACATCATGGGTCACAGCGGACAGGTCGCATCGGGCGCCCCGCACCTCTCCGCCGCCCCACCAGCCCCCGTCTTGTTGGGACGGCGTTGACGGCCACCCAGCCCGACCCACCGCAACGACGTAGTAAGCTTCATGCGTCTCCAGGGCGTATAGCTCAGTGGTAGAGCGCTGCCTTCACACGGCAGAGGTCCGTGGTTCGAAACCACGTACGCCCACGCGCTGGTCCTCCTTGCTTGCCGCCCTTTGGGCGGCTTCGCCGGGGCCGCGATGCCTGCCCGGGGGCCGAGCCCCCGGAGCCCCCACGGCTCTACGGCGGGGGCGGCCATGGGACCCCCGGTTGGCGGGCCTGGTCGATCGGGCTTTTTGGGGCTCGCCGCCCTTGGGGCGGCTTCGGGGTGCCGGTTCTGGTTGCTCGCCGCCCTTGGGGCGGCTTCGCTGCTGCGGAGGCGGACGCGGTGCTCGGGCAGCCCGGGTTGGGGGCTCGCCGCCCTTTGGGCGGCTTCGGGAGGCTGGTTTTGGTTGCTTGCTGCCATTTGGGTGGTTTTGTACCTGTTCGAGTGTGGGCCCCTGAGGGGCGGTTTGGCATGTTTGCGCCCTTTGGATGATTTTTGGTGGGGGCGTGTGCCGGGGCGAGATGGCCGGCGCACGCCTGTGGTTTGTGGGTGTGGTTTGTGGCTCAGGGGTTGCGGCGGTGGGCGATTACGGGGACGCCGGAGCGGGGGCGCAGGGTGACGCGGGGGAGCGGGGTCACGGAATGGCCGGGGGTCGGCTCCAGGTGCCAGCGTCGGCAGACTGTGGCCAGGACGATTGCGGCCTCGAGTTCGGCGAATGTGTTGCCGATGCACTGACGGCTACCGCCACCGAACGGGAAGAACGCGTACTTCGGACGGGTGGCCGTTGAGCGTGGCTCGCTGGCTGGCCCTGTCGCGGACGGTTGCGTTTCGTCTGTGGGGGATGACGTCGGGGACGGTTCCAGCCAGCGTTGTGGCACGAAACCGTCGGGGTCGGGCCAGTAGTCGGGGTCGCGGTGCATGACCCACTGGCTGACCAGCACCGTCGAACCCGCGGGAATGTCGTAGCCGCCGAGAGAGTGGTCCGCCACCGTACGGCGGAACATGATCCAGACTGGTGGGTACAGCCGGATCGACTCGGTGAACACCGCGCGGGTGTAGGGGAGGCGGGGCAGGTCGTCCAGGGTGGGCAGCCGGTCGCCGAGAACCTCGTCGAGTTCGGCGTGCAGGGCCTCACGCGCCTGTGGGGCGTTGCCGAGCAGGTGGAAGGCCCAACTGAGCGCGTTCGCGGTGGTCTCGTGGCCGGCGAGCAGGATCGTCAGAGCTTCGTCACGTACAGCGTCGTCATCCAGCGGCGCGCCGGTTTCGGCGTCGCGGGTTGTCAGCAGCAGCGACAGCAGGTCGTTGCCGTCGGCCCCCTCACGCCGGCGGTCGGCGATTATTTCCCGGATCAGCCGGTCGAGGTCGGCGCGGGAGTTACGGGCCCGCAACGTCGTGGGCAGCGGTATTTTCTCCAGATACCGGCTACCGGGGAGGATCGCTCGACGTGACACGCCCATGTTCGCCGCGATCGCCCGCCGTATCGTCAGCACGAGATCGCTGTTCATGGGCAGGTCGAAAACGGTTCTGGTGACGATTCCGAGGGTCAGCTCGGTCATCTCCTCATGGATGTTCAACCGTTGCCCGTCGGACCATCCGGAAATGGTTTCCTCGGCCAGCCTGGCGAATGTTCCGCCATACGTGGCGATACGCTGGCGGTGGAACAGCGGCTGAATGAGCCGCCGGCGGGCCCGGTGCAGTTCGCCGCTGCTGGTGAGCAGGCCGGAACCCAGCAGAAGAGCCAGCGGCTGTATTCCCTCGTCGAGCGGCATTCGTTTTCTGCGGAAGCCCTTGGCGAAGACCCGCTGGGAGCTCACCAGGATCTCCTGCACCGCGGCCGGGTCGTTGACCAGGTAGACGGTGCCACGGCCCAGGGATCCGCGCACGATCGGGCCGTGTTCGTGGCGCAGCCTGATGAGCAGGTCGAGCGGGTTGGTCAGGAACGAGTACGCCGTACGCAGCGACTGCCCGCTCGGGCCCGGCGGATGCGGGCCAGGCCTGATGGCCGCGCCGCCCACCGCGCCGCCGGGAGCGTCGGCCGGCTGCGCCCCACTTGCGCTCCCGGCCCCACCCGCGCTCTCTGCCCTGTTCGCGCTGTCGGCGTTCGTGCTGTGGGCCTTGCCCGTATGCCCGGCATCACCCGCGTTCTCGGCCTCGTCCGTGCTCTCCGCCGGGTCGTCGACGGCTCTGGCCTGCGATGATGTCATCGTCTACTCCCGGTTCGGCGGGTCGGGGCACGGCATCCGTCAGGCCCAGGTCGCGGTCCGCATCCGGCGCTGGGACGCGGGGGCGGCGCGTGCCCGGCGGGCCGAAGGTAACGCGATCATGTGCCTTTCGTGGCCGGGGCGCCTCCGGAAGCCGACCCGGTCGGCCCACCGGGATCGGGGCCGGGGTCCCTGGTCACTGTGGGGACAACTCCTATCCACCCTGCCGTGGTTCCACGGTCGGCAACGGGCATGTTGCGCAAGCAGAAGTGACGGTGTGTCCTGGCTGCGACACGCTGAATGATTCTGGTCATAGTGCGGGCGCCGTGGTTTGAAACGGCTTACGCTACCGGGGAGAGGTTGACGGCGACCCCCCCACGTCGTCAACCTCTCCTGTGGTTGACGAGAAGGTCAGCGATCATAATGTGGGATCGCGGGGTGGCCAGCCTAGGCGGTGACCTGTGGTTGGCCTCTGTGCGCATCCCGTGGCTGGTGGCGCGGCGTCCAACCGGGCATCCTGGGGCGTAGCGGTGTTTTGACGCGGTGCCCGGGTCGGAGTAGGTAGATGTACATCAGTGCGCGGGCCGTGGCGAGGCTGGCGGAAGCGCCGTCTTCAGCCTGTCCGGCCGGCGTGCGTGCCCAGCCAGCTTCCGGACGCATCGGGAGGCCCCGCCAGTGACACACCACCAGGGTGGTCCCAGGTCCGTGACCGCGCCGTCTGCGAGGCCACCTGTGAGCATGCCGCCCGTGAGCGTCGCTTTGCCCGCGGGCAACGCGGGAACGGGCAGTTCGTGGACGTGATTCCGACCGCCCCGGAGGGTGTTTCTCTGGAGGCGCAGGCCGGCGTCGGCAGCCCGGACGCGTTCCGCCGGCTCTACACACCGCACCGGATGGCGTACATCAAGGGGGAACGGCCTGCCGGCCAGCAGTGCCCGTTCTGCGAGATCCCGTCCCTGTCGGACGAGGACGGGCTGGTCGTCGCCCGGGGCGAGACCGTGTACGCCGTCCTCAATCTCTACCCGTACAATTCCGGGCATCTCATGATTGTGCCGTACCGGCATATTCCGGACTATGCCGCCCTGGTGGACGCCGAAACCATCGAGATGGCCCTGTTCACCCAGCACGCGCTGCGGGCGTTGCGGCGGGCGAGCGGCGCGCACGGCTTCAACATCGGGATGAATCTCGGTGTCGTCGCGGGCGCCGGTATCGCCGAACACGTCCACCAGCACGTCGTGCCGCGCTGGGGCGGTGACACCAACTTCATGCCGGTCGTGGGCGGCACGAAAGTCCTGCCCGCGTTGCTGGGCCAGACCCGCGAGCTCACCGCCGCCGCGTGGAAGGAAACCGAATAGGCACCGGCCCCGCGGCTGTGCACGGCACGGTTCTCCCGTGCCGTGCACAGCTGCCCAGGTGCCGTTCTTCCGACGCGGTGTTTCGGGGGACCGCGTTTCCCCATGTCATGTTCCGGTGTTATGTTCCGATGCCGTGTTCCGATGCCGTGTCGGAAGTGGACCGCTTTTCCGTGCCCGCCAAGGGATGGTCGGGGGCGGCACGGCGGTGGGGCCCGAACCGGTGCTGATCCGGGCCTACCACGGATGCGGGCCCCGTGCTATCCGGTTTCGCCGGGTCTGTCGCCGAGGTGGTCGGCGGCGAGGTGGTCGGGTACCGGTTCGTAACGCAGATTGTCACGGGTGAACGTGCCGGTGCCCTGGGTCAGTGAACGGATGTCCACCGCGTACCGCAGCATCTCCTTCTCGGGCACCTCGGCCCGCACCAGGGTCCGGCCCGTGGTGCTCCCGTGCACCGCCTGCCCGTTGGACTGCCCACCGCCGACCGGCTCGATGCCGACGACCCGGCTGCGCCGCGCCGCGAGATCGCTGGTCACCGGGCCGACGTGCTCGTCGGGGGTGAGCACGCAGACGGCGAGCACCGGCTCGAGCAGGACGATCCCGGCGGCCCGGGCGGCGTTCTTCACCGCCAGCGCCCCGGCGGCCTGAAAGGCGATGTCGGAGGAGTCCACCGAGTGGGCCTTGCCGTCCACCAGCCGCACCCGGATGTCGACGAGCGGATAGCCGGCCGCCACCCCGAGGTCGAGCTGGCGCAGCACGCCCTTCTCCACCGAGGGGATGAACTGCCGGGGGACCGCGCCGCCGACCACCTCGTCGACGAACTCCCGGCCACTGCCGGCCGGCAGCGGCTCCACCTCGACGTGGCAGATCGCGTACTGACCGTGGCCGCCGGACTGTTTGACGTGCCGGCCGGTGCCCCGCGCCGGTCCGCGCAGCGTCTCCCGCAGCGGCACCCGCGGCGCCACCCGGTCGACGTCCACGCCGTAGCGGGTCCGCAGCCGTTCGATGACGACGTCGCTGTGCGCCTCGCCCATGCACCACAGCACGAGCTGGCCGCTCTCGGTGCCGTACTCCACCGTCAGGCTCGGGTCCTCCGCGGCGAGGCGGGCCAGCGCGGTCGACAGCTTGTCCTCCGAGCTCTTCGTGCGCGCGCGGATCGCCACGGGCAGCTGCGGCCGCGGTATCGACCACGCCTGCAGCAGGATGGGGTCGTCCGGGCTGGACAGGGTGTCACCGGTCTCCGCGGTGGCCAGTTTCGCCACGACACACAGGTCACCGGCCCGCACGACCTGCGCCGGCCGCTGCCCGGAGCGGCCGGCCGGCCGGGAGATCCCCGCGATCCGCCCGTCGTCGTCGTGGTCGGGATGGCCGCGTTCGGCCCGGCCGTGCCCACAGACGTGGACGGTCGTGTCCGTGCGCAGCGTCCCGGAGAACACCCTGACCAGTGAGATGCGTCCGACGTAGGGATCGGTCGTGGTCCGGATGACCTCGGCGGCCAGCGGGCCGTCCGGGTCGGCCGACAGCGACGGCCCCGACGACCCGTCAGGGCGGGTGCTCACCGGCAGGCGGTGTTCGGCGGGGGACGGGAACGCCCGGGTGAACAGGTCCAGCAGTTCGGCGGCGCCGAGCATGTCGCCGCTCCCGCCGACGGCACCGGCCGGGCCGAGAACGGGCAGGACCGGGTGGAAGCGGCCGCGGGCGACCGCGGTCTCCAGGTCGCGAAGCAGCAGCTCCGGCGCCAGCGGCTCCCCGGCGAGGTACTGCTCGAGCAGGGACTCGTCCTCACTCTCGGCGATGATCCCCTCGATCAGGGCGTTGCGGGCGGCGGCGACTGTCGGCCGGGTGGTGCCGTTCCCGGCGGCGGAAACGGCACCGGGAATGGCGCTGCCCGCGGACAACAGATCGATCAGCTGGTAGCCGCCGTGCCCCGGCGCGGGCCCGTCCGCCGCTGGCAGGCGTACCGGCAGGTACAGCGGCAGCACGCCCGGGCCGAACAGCTTCTGGCAGGTGGCGACGGTCGCGGCGAAGTCGGCGCGGGGATGTTCCAGCTTCGTGAGCACGATTGCCCGGGGTGTGCCGGCGGCGGCGCACTCGTCCCACAGCAGCCGGGTGAAGCCGTCGACGCCGTCGAGGGCGCTGACCACGAACAGGGCCGCGTCCCCGCCGCGCAGCCCGGCGCGCAGGTCGCCGATGAAGTCGGCGAGCCCGGGGGTGTCCAGCAGGTTGATCCGCATGCCCCGGTGGGTGGTGGACAGGACGGTCAGGTTGATCGTGCGCTGGCGGTGCTCGGCATCGTCGTGATCGGTGTGCCGCGGCGGGGCGGGACGGCCCTGCGCCGCCTCGCCCTCGTCGGCCGCGGCCAGCAGGCTCTCGGCAAGAGTCGTCTTACCCGCGCCGGTGTGGCCGACAAGGATGACGTTGCGTACGTCGGCCAGGTGCTCGAGGTCGGGACGATCATTGCATGCGGTTGTTTTCACCTACGCCTCCCCGGTGTGACACGGCCACCCGGTGGCCCTGGTGACGGCCACTGGGCGGCTGGGAGGGCTGAACCAGTGGACCCCACCTGGGTGACAGGACGAACGCGATGGGCCGATCCGCTCCGGGCGGCCGGTGGCGGATCGCGTGATCGCGTCGTCATGAGTGGTTGTGTCAGTGGTGACGGTTGTGTGGGTGGAGGAAACGGTCCGGCTGTTGTCAGGTCGACGATTGTGACGTCGACGGTTGTGGTGTCGACACTTGCCATGTCGACGGTTGTTGGCGGTTGTCGTGCCGGCGGTCAGCGGTGAGCTGCTGTGAAAAACTCGTGGGAACAGGTTCCCCCTCCGCCGGCATGTGAACAACCCATGTCGGTCTGGCAAGGAACGGGTTGCCGATGGTCACAGCGGTACTGTGAGGGACAGCACCGGACGTACACGACGGGACGTACATGCTCGCTAGCAAGGCGCGACCGCAGATTCAACGGGTGCTCGATCCCCTGGGCGAGCGGTTGGCCCGGTCGTCGGTGTCGCCGGACGCGGTGACGATCGTCGGCACCATCGGTGTCAGCGGTGCCGCGCTGGGCTTCTTCACCCGCGGGGTCTTCTTCGTCGGCACCCTCGTGATCACGCTGTTCGTCTTCTCCGATCTGCTCGACGGCCTGATCGCCCGGGCCCGCGGGATCTCCTCGCCGTGGGGCGCGTTCCTGGACTCGGCCTCCGACCGGGTCGGGGACGGCGCCATCTTCAGCTCGCTGATCCTGTGGTACGCCGGTGACGGTGACTCGCTGCCACTGTGCGTGGCTGCCCTGATCAGCCTGGTGGCCGGTTCGATCACCTCCTACGTCAAGGCGCGGGCCGAAGGCCTCGGGCTGCGGTGTGACGTGGGGTTCGCCGAACGCGGCGAACGCCTGCTGATCGTCCTGGTCGCGGCCGGTCTCTACGGCCTGGGCGTGCCGTACCTGCTGCCGGCTGCGCTGTGGTTCCTTGCCGGCGCCACCGTCCTGACGGTGACACAGCGTGTCGTTCATGTGCGTCGGCAGTATCTGCGGGGGGCCGGGGCGGCCGGCGCCGCCGGTGCGTCCGCGGCTGCCGGTGCCCCACCGGCCGAACCGACCGCCGGTCCGCGGGCCCGCTGAGGCACGTACCGGGTGTCCCGCGCGCGAATGACCATGATTGGTTGGTGACGTGGTTGGGAGCCGAGCCCTGGGTGTCCCGCGCGCGGATGACCGACCTGGCGTACGCGGCGGGCTGGCGGGTGGTCCGCCTGCTGCCCGAGCGGGTGGCGGCCGCGGCGTTCACGGCGGCGGCCGACGTCGCCGTACGGCGGGACGGTCGTGGTGTGCGCCGGCTGCGCTCCAACCTCGCCCGTGTCACCCCGCCCGGCACCGATCTCGACCGGCTGACCCGGGCGGCCGTGCGGTCCTACGCGCGTTACTGGCTGGAGGTCTTCCGCCTCCAGGACATCTCCCGTGAGCGGATCATCGGGGGAATGCACATGCTGGACGAGCCACGTCTGCGCGACGCCCTCGCCAGCGGCCGCGGGACCGTTGTCGCGTTACCGCACATGGGCAACTGGGAGCATGCCGGCGCCTGGCTGGTCGCCACCGGCGAACCGTTCACGACCGTGGCTGAACGTCTCCAGCCGGCGTCGCTGTTCGACCGGTTCGTCCGGTTCCGTTCGGCGCTCGGCATGGAGGTCATCCCGCTGACCGGGGGCGAGCGTCCCCCCTTCGACCTGCTGGCCGGCCGTCTCGGCGGGGGCGGCACGATCTGCCTGCTGGCCGACCGCGACCTGTCCGAGGACGGCGTGCCGGTGGAGTTCTTCGGCGCGACGGCCACGATGCCGCCGGGGCCGGCCACCCTGGCGTTGCGGACCGGCGCGACCCTGCTGCCGGCCACGCTCTGGTTCGACCGGGACGGCTGGGGCGTGCGGATCCACCCGGCGGTGCCGCACACCGACGTGGCGCGGATGACCCAGGCACTGGCCGACGCCTTCGCCGAGGGCATCGCCGCCCGTCCCGCGGACTGGCACATGCTCCAGCGCATCTGGCGGAACGAGCCACCGGCCGTGCCACCGCAGACGCCGACGCGGACACCGGCACCGACGGAGACGGCGAGGCCGACGGAGACGCCGACAGCTACGGAGACGGAGCTACCACAGCCGCGGTCGGAGCCGGCGCCGCGGTCGGAGCCAGAGCCAGGGCCGAGAACATGAAGATCGGCCTTGCCTGCCCCTACACCTGGGACGTTCCCGGCGGAGTCCAGGTCCACGTGCGTGATCTCGCCGAGGCCCTGGTCGCCCTCGGGCACGAGGTATCGGTGATCACGCCGGTGGGCGACGACAGCGCGCTCCCGCCGTACGGGGTGGACGCCGGCCACGCCGTGCCGGTGCCCTACAACGGCTCGGTCGCCCGGCTGCTGATGGGGCCGGTGTCCGCGGCGCGGGTACGCCGGTGGCTGCGCGAGCACGACTTCGACGTCCTGCACGTGCACGAACCGACGGCGCCGAGTGTCAGCCTGCTCGCCTGCATGCTCGCCGACGGCCCGATCGTCGCCACGTTCCACACGTCCAACCCGCGCTCGAAGATCCTGACAGCCGCGCACGGGGCGCTGCAGCCGTCCATGGAGAAGGTCCGGGCCCGCATCGCGGTGTCCGAAGCGGCCCGTCGCACGCTCGTCGAACATCTCGGCGTGGACGCGATCCTCATCCCCAACGGCGTGTCGATACTCACCTTCGAACGGGCGGCCCCGTTGCCCGAACCGGTCTCGAACGGCTCCACGGTCGTCTTCCTCGGACGTATCGACGAGCCGCGCAAGGGCCTGGACGTGCTGCTCGCGGCCCTGCCGGCGCTGGTGGAACGCCGTCCCGAGGCCAGGCTGCTGGTCGCCGGCCCCGGCGACGGGGAGGCGGTGCTCGAGCGGGTCGAGCCGGGTCTGCGCGACCGCGTCCACCTGCTCGGGCTCGTCTCCGACGCGGACAAGCCCCGGGTGTTCCACTCGGGGGAGGTCTACTGCGCGCCCAACACGGGGCAGGAGAGCTTCGGCATCGTCCTGCTGGAGGCGATGGCCGCGGGCGTGCCGGTGGTGGCCAGCGACATCGACGCCTTCCGCCGGGTCCTGGACGACGGTCAGGCCGGCCGGCTGTTCCCGGTCGCCGACGCGACCGCCCTCGCCCACACCCTCGCCGATCTGCTGGCCGATCCCGCACGGCGCGGGCGGCTGGCCGAGCGGGGCCGGGCGGTGGTGGCCGCCTACGACTGGACGGTGATCGCGAAACGGATCGTCGGGGTGTACGAGATGGTCGCCGGGGACAGGCCGGTGTCACTGGCAGCGAACAGCGTCTGACGGGCCAGTGTCTGACGGGCCAGCGTCCGAGGGCCAACATCGGCCGCGGCCGGCGGTCCGCCATCCGGTGTGAGGAGATTCATGCCAGCTGGCGCGCTCCCACCCCACGTTCACTACGCTGCGCGAGGTGACCCTCGTCGTTGTTACGGTCGTGATCGTGGTGGCGATCGCCACCTATCTGACCTGGCTGGCCAGCCGGCTGGACCGCCTGGCGGTCCGGGTGGACGACGCCCGGACAGGACTGATCAGCCAGCTGGCGCTGCGTGTGGAGGTGGCCGGGGAGCTGGCCCGGCGGTGCGAGCTGACGGAGCTGGGCGAGGCGGTGGAGCGGGCCCGGGCCGCGCAGGTGGGGCCCGCGGGGGGCGGCCCGCTGGACAGCGACACCGAGGCGGCGGAGAACAGCCTCAGCCGGGCCCTGCGCTCGCCGGGGGTCACGGCGACGGCGGACCGGGCGCCGGACACCCTGCACGCGGTGGATGTTGCCGCCGCCCGGGTCGCGCTCGCCCGTCAACTACACAACGACGCCGTACGCGACGTGCGGGCACTGCGGGCCAGACGGATCGTGCGGGTACTGCGACTGTCCGGGCGCAGGCCGCTGCCCACCTACTTCGAGATCGACGACGCGCTTCCGATGCGTGGTGACACCGGGGGCAGGAACGATCATGCCGGCGCCGACGGCCGTGACGGGGACGGCAGGCGCGGCAGTACCACGCGTGACGGCCCTGCGCGCGACGGCATCGCGCGCGACAGCGGCAGGCGTGACGGCAGTACGTATGGTAGAGATATGTCCAGGTTTGCACCGTAAACTCTTCTGTATTGTCGATCGTAATCGCCATCCCGTCCGGTAGGTGCTTCCGGTCGTAGGATGGGATGTCTTCCGTCCGGGCTGACTGTCGCGTGTCCGACGTGCTCCGCTCGTGGAAGCCGCGGTTTGTCGGTGTCCGGCCCAGCTGGGATGTTCGCCGTGGACCGAATTCCTGCACCGGTCCCGTCTGTGTACAGAGAGGCATGCCATGTCCGAGGGTCTGACCGCTGCCGAGCCCGCTTCGCGGGGCCACGGACCGGACCACGGATCCGTGCCCACGGCCACGCTGCCCGGCGCGGCCGGCGCAGGAGACGGCGCCCACGTGGGCACGGCCCGGGTCAAGCGGGGCATGGCGGAGATGCTCAAGGGCGGTGTGATCATGGACGTGGTCACGGCCGAGCAGGCCCGGATCGCCGAGGAGGCCGGCGCCGTCGCCGTGATGGCCCTGGAGCGGGTTCCCGCCGATATCCGTGCCCAGGGCGGAGTCTCCCGGATGAGCGACCCGGAGATGATCGAGTCGATCATCGAGGCGGTGTCGATCCCGGTGATGGCCAAGGCGCGCATCGGCCACTTCGTCGAGGCCCAGGTGCTCCAGGAGCTGGGGGTCGACTACGTCGACGAGTCCGAGGTCCTCACCCCGGCCGACCCGCACCACCACATCGACAAGTGGCGGTTCACCGTCCCGTTCGTGTGCGGCGCGACCAACCTGGGGGAGGCGCTGCGCCGGATCGGCGAGGGCGCGGCCATGATCCGTTCGAAGGGCGAGGCGGGCACCGGCGAGGTGTCCAACGCGGTCGTGCACATGCGCACGATCCGGGCGGAGATCGCGCGGCTGTCCGCGCTGCCCGGCGACGAGCTCTTCGCCGCGGCCAAGGAACTGCGCGCCCCCTACGAACTGGTCGCCGAGGTCGCGCGGCTCGGTGCGCTGCCGGTCGTGCTGTTCACCGCCGGTGGTATCGCGACGCCCGCGGACGCCGCCCTGATGATGCAGCTGGGGGCGGACGGCGTGTTCGTCGGCTCGGGCATCTTCAAGTCCGGCGACCCGGCACGGCGCGCCCGGGCGATCGTCGAGGCCACCACCATGTACGCCCACCCCGACGTCATCGCGAAGGTCTCCCGCGGCCTCGGCGAGGCGATGGTCGGCATCAACGTCAGCGATCTTGCGCCCGCGGACCGCTTCGCCGACCGCGGATGGTGAGCGGCCCCTGGACGCCTCCGGCACAGGCGAGGACCGGCGCGGCGCGGCTGGGCGTGCTGGCTCTGCAGGGTGACGTCCGCGAGCATTCCCGGGCGCTGGCCGCGCTCGGCGTCCAGGTTGTCGAGGTGCGCCGGCCGTCCGATCTGGGCGCCCTCGACGGGCTGGTGCTGCCCGGCGGCGAGTCCACCACGATCGGTCGGCTGCTGCGGGTGTTCGAGCTGCTGGAGCCGCTGCGGGACGCGATCGCGGCCGGGCTGCCGGTGTTCGGGTCGTGCGCGGGCATGATCCTGCTGGCCAGGGACGTCCTGGACGGCAGGCCCGGCCAGCCACTGCTGGGCGGGCTGGACGTGGTTGTGCGGCGCAACGCGTTCGGCCGCCAGGTCGATTCGTTCGAGGCGGAGATCGACATCACCGGTGTTGCCGGCGGCCCGGTCCGGGCGGTCTTCATCCGGGCACCCTGGGTGGAGAAGATCGGGGACGAGGTCGAGGTGCTCGGTAGGGTTAGTGACAGGATTGTCGCGGTCCGTCAGGCGGGCGTACTGGCGACCGCGTTCCATCCGGAGCTCACCGGCGACGGGCGGATACACGAGCTGTTCGTCGGCATGGTGGAGGATGTGCGAGGCATGCGGGCCGTACGGGGCACACAGGGTGTGCAGGGCGTACGGGGCATATCGGCCAGGGCGTATCTATGCAGGGCACAGGTGGCAGACGGGAGCGGGGACAGGTGAGGGGCACGGCATGAGCGGTCACTCCAAGTGGGCGACCACCAAGCACAAGAAGGCCGTCATCGACGCGCGCCGCGGCAAGCTGTTCGCGAAGCTGATCAAGACGGTCGAGGTGGCGGCCAAGACCGGTGGCGGGGACCCTGCCGGGAACCCGACGCTCGCGGACGCCATTGCCAAGGCGAAGTCGCAGTCGGTACCGAACGACAACATCGACCGCGCCGTGAAGCGGGGGTCGGGCGAGCTCGCCGGCGGGGCCAGCTACGAGGAGATCACCTACGAGGCGTACGCGCCGAACGGGGTGGCCGTGCTGGTCGAGTGCCTGACCGACAACCGCAACCGGGCCGCCTCGGATGTCCGGGTGGCCATCACCCGCAACGGCGGCAGCGTCGCCGATCCGGGGTCGGTGTCCTACCTGTTCAACCGCAAGGGCGTCGTCCTCGTCACGAAGACCCCCGAGCTCGGTGAGGACGACGTCCTGACCGCGGTGCTCGACGTCGGCGCGGAGGAGGTCAACGACCTCGGCGACGCGTTCGAGGTCGTCTCGGAGGCCACGGACCTCAACGCGGTGCGCGTCGCGGCCACCGACGCGGGGCTCACGGTGGCCTCGGCGGACCTGTCCTGGCTGCCCAGCGTCAGCGTGCCGCTGGACGAGGAGGCCGCTCGCAAGGTCCTCAAGCTCGTCGAGGCGCTCGAGGATCTCGACGACGTCCAGAACGTCTGGTTCAACGCCGACATCTCCGACGAGATCATGGAGCTGGTCTCGGCCTGACCGGCTCCTCGGCCTGACCGGCTCCTGACCGGCTCCCTGGCGCCGTCGGCGTTACCGTGACTTCTGGTGCCGCCGTACGGACCGGTGTTGTTCGCGTGGTGGGTATGTGCCCCGTTTCGAGGCGTGTGTCTCGTTCTGAGGCGTCCGTCGTTTCGGAGCGGGGGTCAACCCGGGGTGGGAGTCAGCCCGTGTTCCGGTCGCGGATGCACTCCTCGGCAAAGGACAGCGCCCGCAGGTGGTAGGAGCGGGCCGCCCACCCCAGGCTGATGTTGTGGCCCGCGCCGCGCTGCCAGACCAGTTCGAAGCGCGGCGCGGCGCTGAAAGCGGCCCGCAGTTCGGTCTCCGTCGCCTCGTCAAGGTGCCACCAGGACTCGTGGTCGGCAAGCGTCCAACGGACCGGCACCCGCACCCGCGGACCCAGCAGGGGCAGCTTCTGCGGCCACTTCGCGGCATCGGATGCCTCGCCGGCCGGCACGCCGGCTGTCGGTACCGTCCCCAGGACGAACGTGCCGGGCGGGTACAGGGACTCCGGCCCCCAGAACAGCTTGCGGGCCGCGAGGGCGTGCTCCCGGTGGATCTCGGCGACGCTGCTGTCAGCGGGGAGCCGTGGCGGCCACAGACCGTCACGGTACCGGGCTCCCACCCCGGAGACGTCGAGACCGAGCAGGCGCTCGCCGCGTTCGTCCGCGGCGAGCGACACCGACAGCATCGTGCCGAACGAGTGGCCGATCAGGAACAGGCCCGCCCCCACGGCGTGGGATGCCGTGAACGTCTCCAGCGCCCGCCAGGTGGCGGCGGTCTGCGCGGCCAGCGTCTGATGGGTGGCCTTCAGCCCCGCCGACGCGCCGTAGCCGGGCCGGTCCAGCGCCAGCACGCTGAACCCGAGGGCCGTGCCGAGGGTCAGCAGGGACAGGTCCGGATGCGCCCGGCCGTGGAAGTAGGACGCGCGCAGCCCCCACCGGGCAGGCCGACGATGACGGCCCGCGGCGGGCCGTCGGGCTCGGCCAGCAGCCCGGACAGCTCCACGTCACCGGCATCGAGGCGGACGTGGCGCGTCTGGTCCGACCGGCGCGCACGCGGCACCTGTCCGTCGCCGTGTTCGGCCGCCGGCCCGGCGGTCAGCCCGGTCGGCCCGGTCGGCTCGGTACCGGCGGCGGCATCGGAGCCCATTGTGGACCTCATTTCCCGCATTTCCGGTGCTTTTCGGTGGCATCTCCCGCTTGCCCGGCGGGGCACTGACGATCTTCGCGGGGCATTGCCGGTCATCTCACCATATGCTGATCTGTGCCCGGCCGACGGCCGCGGGTGGCGTTGCGGACAGCCAGTTGACGCTGGCCGCCGGCGGTAGGTGCCTGCCGGGCTGCTGCCCGACCGGCAGGGATGGTTGCCGGGCTGCTGCCCGGCCGGCAGGCGATGTTTGCCGGGCCGGCGCCCGGGTAGGCGTGTCGCTGCACTCGAACAGGCGTTCAGACGTGCCACAATCGTGGCGAACCGCCGGTGGCCGGCGGTCCCGGGTAATCCGGCGGTTGCGATGCCCGGCGGACGGTCGGGACGACAGTCGACGAGCTAGCTGGTCGTGGAGGGTGCCGGTGCTAGTGCTGGGGGTCGATCCGGGGCTTACCCGCTGCGGTCTCGGGGTTGTCGACGGCGGGCCGGGTCAGCAGACGTCGCTGGTCGAGGTCGGCGTGCTGCGTACGCCCGCCGCCGATGACGTCGCCGCCCGGCTGTGGGCGCTCGAACGCGGCGTCGGTGAGTGGCTGGACCGTCACCACCCCGACGCGGTCGCGGTCGAGCGGGTGTTCAGCCAGGCCAACGTCCGGACGGTCATGGGTACCGCGCAGGCCGGGGCGGTGGCGATCGTCAGCGCGGCCCGCCGTGGCCTGCCGGTCGCGCTGTACACCCCCAGTGAGGTGAAGGCCTCGGTCAGCGGAAGCGGCCGGGCGGACAAGACCCAGGTCACCTTCATGGTCAGCCGTCTGCTGGGGCTGTCCGACCCGCCACGTCCGGCCGATGCCGCCGACGCCCTGGCCCTTGCGCTGTGCCACCTGTCGCGGGGGCCGGCGCTCGCCCGGATGCGGGCGGCCAGGCAGGCTGCCGCGGCCGCCGGCAGGAGCCTCAGGTGATCGCGTCCGTGGCCGGGACGGTTGCCGCCCTGTCGCCCGATGCCGCCGTCGTCGAGGTGGGCGGGGTCGGGCTGCTCGTCCAGTGCGCCCCCGCGACCCTGGCCGGGCTGCGGGTCGGGCAGCAGGCACGGCTGGTCACCACGCTGGTCGTCCGGGAGACCGAGCTGACTCTCTACGGTTTCGCCGACGCCGACGAGCGCGACGTCTTCGAAACCCTGCAGAGCGCCTCCGGGGTCGGCCCCCGGCTCGCCCAGGCCGTGCTCGGTGTCCACAGTCCGGACAGCGTGCGCCGCGCGGTCGCGGCGGAGGATCTTGCGGCTCTGACGAAGGTGCCCGGCATCGGCCGCAAGGGCGCGCAGCGCATCGTCCTCGACCTCAGGGACAGGCTCGGCCCGCCCGTACCGGCGCCGGCCGCGGGGGATGACGGTGTGGGTGTGGGCGGGGCCGGCGGTGACGGTGCCGCGCCGGCCGCGGGCACGGGTGTCACCGCCGGCGAGCAGGTCCGCCTCGCGCTGCTCGGGCTCGGCTACACCGCGCGGGAGGCCGACGACGCGCTGGCCGCCGCGCTGGCCGATTCCCTGGCCATCACCGGGGCGGATGCCCTGGCCGCGGTCCCGGCCGGCAACGGCCACGGCAATGCCGGGCCGGGCAGCCGCGCGGGCCGTGCCGGCCCCGGTGACCCACGGGCCACCGCCACCGGCACCGGCCGGGCGGGCAGCGGCCGTGCCGAGACACCGGATCCCGTAGGCGTGCTGCTGCGTCGGGCGCTGGCCGCCCTGCGGCCTCGGTAAGGGCGGCTGGATGGACGTCGAGGGTCTGGTCTCGCCGGTGGCCGAACCGCAGGAGCGTGCCTTTGAGGCGGGCCTGCGGCCGGGGACGCTGGCGGAGTTCATCGGCCAGCAGAAGGTCCGCGAACAGCTTATGATCATGCTTGAGGGGGCGCGGGCCCGGGCGCGTCCGCCCGACCACGTCCTGCTGTCCGGGCCGCCGGGGCTCGGCAAGACCAGCCTGGCCATGATCATTGCTCGGGAGATGGCGGTCCCGCTGCGGATGACCAGCGGGCCGGCGGTCGAACGGGCGGGGGACCTCGTGGCGATCCTCACCGCGCTGGCCCCGGGCGAGGTGCTCTTCCTCGACGAGATCCACCGCATCGCGCGCCCGGCCGAGGAGCTGCTCTACGCCGCGATGGAGGACTTCCGGGTCGACGTCGTGCTGGGCAAGGGCCCCGGCGCCACCGCGATCCCGCTGGAGATCGCCCCGTTCACCCTCGTCGGCGCGACCACCCGCTCCGGTCTGCTCACCGGGCCGCTGCGCGACCGGTTCGGTTTCACCGCCCACATGGACTTCTACGACACCAACGAGCTGATCGATGTGCTGGTCCGCTCGGCGGCGCTGCTCGGTGTGCACATCACCGGCGACGGCGCGGCAGAGGTCGCCGGCAGGTCGCGCGGAACCCCCCGGATCGCCAACCGGCTGCTGCGACGGGTGCGTGACTACGCCGAGGTGCGGGCGGACGGAGTCGTCACTCATGAGGTCGCCCAGGCCGCCCTGCGCGTCTACGACGTGGACGCACTCGGCCTGGACAGGCTGGACCGGGCGGTGCTGGAGGCGCTGGTACGTCGCTTCAACGGCGGCCCGGTGGGTCTGGCGACCCTGGCGGTGGCGGTGGGGGAGGAGCCGGACACGGTCGAGGAGGTGGCCGAGCCGTTCCTGGTCCGGGCCGGTCTGCTCGCCCGGACCCCCCGGGGGCGCATCGCGACCCCGGCCGCCTTCACCCACCTCGGCCTCGACCCGGTCGAGGGCCTGCTGGGCCGTTCCCAGGTTCCGCTTCCCCTCATCGACAGCGACGACTGAGCCCCTGGCCGACGGCGGCTGAGAGCGGCGGCTGCCCGCCGGTTCTCCCGGCGCCGCGGCCCCTTCGCCGCTCTTCGTCGGCGTCGGCTGGGCGCGCTCCGGCGGGGCCTGGCGTCGGCAGCCTCGCGGCCGGTACGTACCATCGGCCGCACAACATGGGAGGACGTGGACGTGCAGGTGATCGTGGTCGCACAGGATGTGGCCCAGGGCGGCGGTGGTGGTGGGTTCGGCGGGTTGTTTCCCCTGATCCTGCTGCTGGCGCTCGTCGTTTTCTTTGTCGTCAGCCAGCGGCGTCGGCAGCGGACCCAGCAGCAGGTCCTGACCTCGCTCGTGCCGGGGGCGCTGGTCGTGACCACCGCGGGGCTGTACGCCACGGTGGTCGAGGTCGAGGGCAGTGACGTGCTGTTGGAGGTGGCACCGGATGTGGTCTGCCGCTTCACCCGTTCCGCGGTCGTGCGGGTCGTCTCCCCGGTGGGGGATGACGTGGCGCACCACGACGATCATGATATTGATCATGACGGTGGCCCTGACGGTGGCCACGACAGCGACGAGGAAGGCGGCCACCGGGACGAGGACGCCGGGGCGGCTGACGACCACGGCACGGGCCGGGGGCCCATCGACACGACCAAGAAGGTCGACACGACCGGCAGCGAGGAGGCAACCGGTGGCCAGCGGCGGCCGGACGCCAGCGGTTCCGAGGATCCCGGGGAAGGGACACCAGAGCGGTGAACGGCAGGCCGACCGGCACCGGCCCCCCACCGGAGCCGGTCGGCGTCCGCTTCGACGAACATGCGGATATCGGCGTTACAAATGTGGTATCGGAACGCCTCCGGCATGACAGTCGTTCCGATACCTTGGGTCGATACCTTGGGTGCGGTCGGCACCCGGCCGTGGGCGTGGTCGGCGCCGTCCCACCGTGACGGTAGGTCCACACTGTGACGATCAGTTTCAGTCCACGCCGGTTCCACCGGTCATGGCCGGATCGGCCATCCACCGGGCAGGTCCAGCAGGAAGTGGCATGAGCGCGACGGCGCGTGACGAAGGGATATCCGTTGGCACGAGGGTCAGGGCGACGGCGTAAGGCCTTGAGCCCCGCCTGGTCCCGGATCGGGCTCCTCTTCGGCATCGTGGTGTTGCTCTACGGCTCCATGGCGCTGACGTCCACGTGGACGCCGAAGCTGGGCCTGGACCTCCAGGGCGGGACGAGCGTGATCCTCACGCCCCGGTCGACCGAGCCCGGTAAGGGCGTCGACGGTGGCGCGGTCAACAAGGCCGTCGACATCATCCGGGAGCGGGTCAACGGGCTCGGGGTCGCCGAGGCCGAAGTCAAACGCAACAACACCCAGATCGAGATCTCGGTTCCCGGCCGCGGCCGCAACGATGTCGTCGAACTGGTCGGGCAGACCGCCGAGCTGCGCTTCCGAGAGGTCTACACCTCCGGGGCCGCCGTACCGGCCGCTCCGACCACCCCGCCGGCCGCTCCTGAGGCTCCGACGGCCACCCCGACGGTTCCGGTGCCCGGCGCCACGCCCAGGGCACCGGGCACCGTGTCCGCTCCGCCCGCCGCCACCGCTGCGTCCCCGTCCACCACCACCCGGCCGGACGTGGTCGGCTCCGGTCTGCTCGCCCAGGCCGCGCCGACGGCCCCGGCCGGCTCGGCCGCGCCAGCACCGGCCGCCTCGGCGTCACCGGCCCTCGGGACGCCCCCTGCCGCGGTACCCCCGGCGGCCTCTGGCCAGCCCGCGCAGCCCGCCGCCGACACGCCACCGGCCGACGTCGTCGCCCGGTTCGAAAGCCTGACCTGCGCCCCATCGGACGTGCGCAGCCAGGCAGCCGCCACCGACCGGCCGACGGACTGGGTGGCCGCCTGTGACCGTTCCGGCGCCGTCAAGTACCTGCTGATGCCCGCCACAGTGATCGGCACCGACGTGAAGTCGGCAACGGCCGGGCTCGCCAGCTCCGGCGGCGCCGCCTCGGTGAGCACCGGCGAGTGGGTCGTCAACGTCAGCTTCACCGGCACCGGGCAGGCGAAGTTCACCAGCCTGACCGAGAAGACACTCGGCAAGCAGGTGGCGATCGTGCTCGACGGGGTGGTGCAGTCCGCCCCGACCACCAACGACCGGATCGCCGGTGACGCGCAGATCTCGGGCTCGTTCACCCAGTCCAGCGCCCAGGATCTCGCCAACGTGCTGCGCTACGGCGCCCTGCCATTGGCCTTCGAGCAGTCCAGCGCCGAGTCGATCTCCCCGACCCTGGGGCAGGACTCGCTCAACGCCGGCCTGCTCGCCGGTGTCATCGGTCTCGCGCTGGTGACGCTCTACTCGTTCGTCTACTACCGGACGCTCGGAATAGTCGTGCTCAGCTCGCTGGCGGTGAGCGGGGTGCTGGTGTATGCCTCGGTCGTGCTCCTCGGCGAATGGATCGGGTTCACTCTCACCCTGGCCGGGATCGCCGGTCTGATCCTGTCCATCGGTGTCACCGCGGACTCCTTCGTCGTCTACTTCGAACGCATCAAGGACGAGGTCCGCGAGAACCGCACCGCGCGGGTGGCGACCGAACGGGCCTGGCCGTCGGCCCGACGGACCATGCTCTCCGCGGACACGGTCTCCTTCCTCGCCGCCGCGGTGCTCTACGTCCTGTCGGTCGGCTCCGTCCGGGGATTCGCCTTCACCCTCGGGCTGTCCACTCTGATAGACGTCCTGATCATGTTCATCTTCACCAGGCCGGTGGTCACCCTGCTCGTGCGCAGGCCGTTCTTTGCCACCAGCCGTTTCTCCGGTCTCACCGTCGCGGCGGTCCGTGGCCAGCCGGCCGCGGCCGGCCCCGCGCCGGCCCGCCTGGCCAAGCGGGAGCGGGCCCCGGCCACCCCCGCCCAGGCCGCCGCCGGCAGGGGAACGGCGAGGGCGGACGCCGCCGGTGGCCCCGAGCAGGGATCACGCGATCTTCGTTCGGCACGCGGTTCGCGGCCGTCACGGCCGGGCTCGTCCGGCACGGCGCAGGGGGAGTAGGCGATGTCCTGGGCCAGCCGGCTCTACCGCAACCAGTCCCATGTCGACTTCGTCGGCCGCCGCCGGATCTGGTATGCCTTCTCCGCGCTCCTGCTGATCGTCTGCGTCGCCAGCATGCTGATCCGGGGCTTCTCCCTGGGCATCGACTTCAAGGGCGGGGCGCTGTTCCAGTTCCCGTCCGGCGGCAGGTCGGTCGCCGTGGCCGAGGAGGCCCTGTCCTCGGCCGGCGTCAACCCGGCCGACTCGGTCATCCAGGAGCTCGACACCTCCCAGCAACTGCGGGTGCAGACCCCGACCCTCTCCGCCGAGCAGGCCAGTGCGCTGCAGAACACCATCGAGAAGCGTTTCGAGGTCGCCCCGACCGACATCGACATCTCGACGGTGGGCGCGTCGTGGGGGTCGACCATCACCAGCAAGGCGCTGCAGGGGCTCGCGGTCTTCCTGGTGCTGGTGGTGGTCTACCTGTCGGTCCGGTTCGAGTGGAAGATGGCGGTCGCCGCCATGACCGCGCTCGTCCATGACCTTGTCATCACGATGGGTGTCTACTCGCTGGTGGGTTTCCAGGTCACCCCGTCCACGGTCATCGCGTTGCTGGCCATTCTCGGGTTCTCCCTCTACGACACCGTCGTCGTCTTCGACCGGGTCCGGGAGAACACCGCCGGCATGAGCACGACCAACCGGCGCACCTACGCGGAGGCCACCAACGACGCGTTGAACGAGACCCTGGTGCGTTCGCTCAACACCTCGTTCATCGCGCTCGTGCCGGTCGCCTCGCTGCTGTTCGTCGGTGCCGGTCTGCTCGGCGCCGGCACCCTGGAGGATCTCGCCCTCGCCCAGTTCGTGGGTATCGCCTCGGGCGCCTACTCGTCGCTGTTCTTCGCCACTCCGCTGCTGGTCGACCTGAAGAAGAACGAGCCGGCGGTCAGGGCACTCGACCAGCGGGTGGCCCGGGCGCGGGCGGCGGCCGCCCGGGAGCCCGCCAGGCAGCCGAAGGCCGCGGCGGCGGCCGCCGTCGGTGGTCGCGCATCCGACAGCGGGGCCGCGGCGGCCGGTCAGGGGTCGGGAAGCGGATTTTCCGATACCGCGACCACCCCCTCGGACGCTGACGAGCGTGAACGTGGAGAGCCCGCCAGCGGCCGTGAACCGGCCGTTGCCGGCGTCCGGCCGCCACGGCCCGCCGCGGGCCGCCGTCCGACACCAGCCCGGCGTTCTGGCCGCAAAGGCCGTCCCAGCGGTAAAAAACGGCGGTGACGACCATCGAACCAGCCGAAACGACCATCGGACCGGCCGGCACCGGCACCACCACCAGCGGCCTGTCCGCGGCCGGCACCACCGCCGCGGACGTGCTGCGGGCCCACATCCGGGATGTCGCCGACTTCCCCCAGCCCGGGGTGGTCTTCAAGGACATCACACCGTTGCTGGGGACACCGGCCGCCTTCACGGTGGTCATCAACGAGTTGGCCACGACCGCGGGCGGTTACGGCGCCACCGTCGTGGCGGCCATCGAGGCGCGTGGCTTCCTGCTGGCGGCCCCGGTCGCCTACCGCACAGGGGTGGGTGTCGTGCCCATCCGCAAACAGGGCAAGCTACCGGGGGAGACGGTCAGCCGTACCTACGACCTGGAGTACGGCACCGCCACCCTCGAGGTACAGGCCGACGCCTTCCAGCCGGGTGACCGGGTGCTGCTCGTCGACGACGTGCTGGCCACGGGCGGTACGGCGGCCGCCGCGACCGAACTGGTCCGCGCGTCGGGCGCGGAGGTCGTCGGGCTCGCCGTGCTCATGGAGCTGACCTTCCTGGCCGGGCGTGACCGGCTTGCGCCGCTCGCGATATCGTCGATCATGGAAGTCTGATCGTCGGGGCCTGTTCCTCGCCGGTTCGGAGCCTCGGCCGTGGTGCTCCTGCGCGGCACTCCCGACCGTAATGATCATGATTGCGACAACCCCGGCCTGTGACCTTTGTGTGATCCACGGGCATTGGCCGGGGTTGCGGGAGGAGGTCAACCCGCGGAAGCGTTAGCCTTCAGGGGTCCGACATGAAGCAGGAGCGGCTTGTGCCCGAGGCAGCCCCGGTGACGGCTGGAGCGTCCGAGCCTGGCGCGACGACCGTTCGGGAGTCGTCCGCGGCAGGCGAATACGCTGTGCTCGCCCGCGAGGACAGCCATGGCTGCCCGCCCACCGGCGCGCCGTCGGCGGTCGGGGCGGAACGTCCACCGCAGGCCACGTCGGCGGGACGCGCCAGGGCGGCCGACGGCGCGCCACGGCCGGCCGACATCCCGCCGGCCGATACCTGGCCGGCCGATACCAGGCCGGCTGATGCCGGGTCGAGCGACGCCAGGCCAACCGACACCAGGCCAACCGATGCCGGGCCAACCGAAACCAGGTCGCCAGGCGACGCCCAGCCGACCAGCGTCCAGCCGGATGTGGTGCGATCACCTGACGGGCAGCCGGTTTCCGCACCGCCGGCTGTTCTCCCGGCCTCACCGGTTCCGCCCGCGGCCCCGGCCTCATCAGCCCCGGCTCCGCCCGCTGCCGCTCCACCCGCCGCACCGGCCCCGGCCACCTCGGCTCCATCCGCCTGGCCCGGCACATCGGCCCCGCCGACGCGCCAGTCCGGGCTTCTTGTCGACCACGGTGAGTTCGGTCCTGGTGACGGTTCGCCGGTGGTCCCACGCCTCGGACACGAGTCGCCGCCGTTGCCACGCCGGGTCCGCGGGCGCTTCCCCAGGCTCGCGTCGCATCGAGCGACCCCGCCGTCACTGCTGGATCCGGTGCTGCGCGGCCTGCTCGCGAACCATCCGCGGGCCGACGTCGGCCCGGTCTACCACGCCTTCGAGACCGCGGCGGGGGTGCACGCCGGCCAGGTCCGCCTCTCCGGCCACCCCTACATCACCCATCCCGTCGCGGTCGCGAGCATCCTCGCCGATCTCGGGATGGACACGCCGACCCTGTGCGCCGCGCTCCTGCACGGCACCGTCGGCCAGGGCGGCATGACGCTCGAGCGGATCCGGGACGAGTTCGGCGACCACGTCGCGCTGGTGCTCGACGCGGTGATGAAGCTGCACCGGGTGAAGGTCGGCGAGGCCGCGCAGGCCGAGACGATCCGGCGGATGGTGGTCGCGATGGCCCGCGACCCCCGGGCCCTTGTGATCAAGCTTGCCGCCCGCCTGCACAACATGCGCACGCTGCGCTTCCTGCCCGAGCACAAGCAGGAGCGCAAGGCCCGGGAGACCCTGGAGATCTACGCTCCGCTGGCCCACCGGCTCGGGATGAACTCGCTGAAGTGGGAGCTGGAGGATCTCGCCTTCGCGACGCTCTACCCGAAGCGTTACGACGAGATCGTCCGGCTGGTGGCCGACCGCGCGCCCAGCCGGGACACCTACATCACCGCGGTGGTGATGCAGGTGCAGGCGCACCTGGCCGAGGCCAGGATCAAGGCTGTCGTCACCGGCCGGCCCAAGCACTACTACTCGATCTATCAGAAGATGGTGGTCCGCGGCCGGTCCTTCGACGACATCCACGACCTGGTCGGGATCCGGGTGCTGGTCGACTCCCTGCGGGACTGCTACGCCTCCCTGGGCACCATCCACGCGAACTGGAAGCCGATCCCGGGCCGGTTCAAGGACTACATCGCGATGCCCAAGTTCAACATGTACCAGTCGCTGCACACGACGGTGATCGGCCCCGAGGGCAAGCCCGTCGAGCTGCAGATCCGCACGCACGCGATGCACAACCGGGCCGAGTACGGGATCGCGGCGCACTGGAAGTACAAGGAGGACGGCGTCGGCGCCCGGCCCTCCGGGGAGACCAGGGCAGGCGCGTTCGGACTCGCCGACGGCGGCTCCAGGGCCGGTGCGTCCCGGGACGGCGGCCGTTCCCGGCGGGGCTCCGCCGGGGCCGACCAGACCGCCTGGCTGCGCCAGATCCTCGACTGGCAGCGGGAGAGCGCCGAACCCGGCGAGTTCCTCGACAGCCTGCGCTTCGACCTGCACACCGACGAGGTCTTCGTGTTCACCCCCAAAGGGGACGTGATCGCGCTGCCGGAGGGGGCGACCCCGGTCGACTTCGCCTACGCCGTCCACACCGATGTGGGCAACCAGTGCGTGGGCGCGCGGGTCAACGGCCGGCTCGTCGCGCTGGACACCACGCTGGACAACGGGGACACGGTCGAGATCTTCATCTCCCGGGCGCACGCGGCGGGCCCGAGCGAGGACTGGCTGACCTTCGTCCGGTCGTCCCGGGCCCGTACGAAGATCCGCCAGTGGCACGCGAGGGAGCGGCGGGAGGACGCCATCGTCGCCGGCCGGGACGCGATCGCCCGGATGATGCGCCGCCACGGCCTGCCGCTGACCCGACTGATGAGCGGCGACATGCTGCCCAGCCTGGCCAGGGACCTGCGCTACCCGGACGTCTCCGCGCTGTATGCCGCGATCGGGGAGAAGAACATCAGCGCCCAGCACGTGGTGGGCCGCCTGCTGGCCGCGCTGGGCGGCCCGGAGGGCGCGGCCGAGGACGTCGCCGAGACCGCGCTGCCCACCCGTGCCCTGCAACGTACGGCCGGCGATCCAGGGGTGGTCATCAACGGCGCCGAGGACGTGTGGTCGAAGCTCGCCCGCTGCTGCACACCCATGCCCGGAGACCCGATCGTCGGATTCGTCACCAGGGGGAAGGGCGTCTCGGTCCACCGCCAGGACTGTCCGAATCTGGCTACTTTGTGTAATAGTTCTCGTGACCGGGCGGTGCCGGTCGAGTGGGCCGCATCCTCGGGGTCGGTGTTCCTCGTCGTCATCCAGGTCGAGGCGACCGACCGCGCTCGTCTGCTCTCCGACGTCACCCGGGTGTTGACCAACCACCACGTCAACATCCTCTCGGCGTCGGTGACGACGACCAAGGACCAGCGCGCGGTCAGCCGGTTCACCTTCGAGATGGGGGACGCCAAACATCTCGGCCACATCCGGGACGCCGTGCGCTCGATCGACGGTGTGCACGACTGTTACCGGATCGCCTCCGGGGCGAGGTGTTGACCATGCTGGTGCGGTGGGGGGATCCGGCGGTTTCCAGCGGGAGGGGCCGCCGGCCGGGTCCGCGTCGTCGATGTCGCCGCGGCGGGAGACCGTCACCGGCGAGCGGCGGGGGCACGGAGCTGTTCCGTGCCGGGACGTACCGACGCACCGGGACGTATCGAGGGGGAGCACTGTGGACGCTGAGATCGTAGGTGCCGGGATGCAGGGCGCGGCGCTGCCCGCGCGGGTGGACCGATCCAGTGGGGGGCAGGTCGGCGGCGGGGAGGACGCCTCGCGGACCCTCGCGGCCGCCTGGCTGGCCGGCAGCCGGCTGGCCCACCTCGCCCGCCGGGTGGCCGCGGCCCGAAGTTCACCACCAGGGCCACCTGCGCCATCCGTACTACGGGGGATCATCGACAGGCACTGTCAGCATCATCCCAAGGCCGACGTCGCTCTCATCGTCCGCGCCTACGAGGTCGCCAACCGCCAGCACGCCGGTCAGATGCGGCACAGCGGTGATCCGTACATCACCCATCCGCTGGCGGTCACCGACATCCTCGCCGAACTCGGGGTGGACACCACCACGGTCGTCGCGGCCCTCCTGCACGACACGGTCGAGGACACCGGCTACACCCTGGAGGCCGTCACGGCGGACTTCGGCCCGGAGGTCGCCAACCTCGTCGACGGGGTGACCAAGCTCGACAAGATGCGTTTCGGGGACGCGGCCGAGGCCGAGACACTGCGGAAACTGATCGTCGCACTGGCCAGGGACTACCGGGTCCTGCTCATCAAGATCGCCGACCGGCTGCACAACATGCGGACCCTCGGCTTCAAGTCCCCATCCAAGCAGGCGCGCATCGCCCGGGTGACGCTGGAGATCCTCGCGCCGCTGGCGCACCGGCTCGGCGTGAACGTCATCAAGCGGGAGCTGGAGGATCGGGCGTTCGCCGTCCTGCACCCCGACGAGTACACGCGGATCCAGTCGGTGGTCGATACCTTCACGGCCGCGGAACGCGAGTCCGGCCAGCTTGCCTCGGTCGTCGACAAGCTCGCCAGCGGCCTGGCCGAGGCGCGCATCGACGCCAGGGTCTCGGCCCGTACCAGCCATCTCTTCTCGATCTACAAGCGGGCCCAGGAGCGCGGCTTCGAGGCGCGGGACCACAACGACATCGTCCGCGTGCTGATCCTCGTCGATTCGATCACTGATTGTTATGAGGCGCTTGGGGAAGTGCACGCCCTGTGGCGACCGGCGCCGGGACGGCTGCGCGACTTCGTGGCCACACCCAAGTTCAACATGTACCAGTCGCTGCACACCACCGTCATGGACCCGGCCGGCAAGCCCGTCGACATCCAGATCCGCACGGACGCGATGCACCGGCTCGCCGAGACCGGGATCATCGCCCGGCCGGTCGGGCCGTCCGCGGACGGCGCCCGGCTGGAGGGCCTGGCCTGGCTGCACAGCCTGCTCGACTGGGAGGGCGACGCCAAGGATCCCGGTGAGTTCCTGGAGTCGCTGTCGGCGGACCTCGACTCCGACGAGGTATTGATCTTCACTCCCAAGGGGCGGATCATCGCGCTGCCGGCGAGGTCCACGCCGGTCGACCTCGCCTACGCCGTCCACACCGAACTCGGGCACCGGGCCATCGGGGCGCGGGTCAACGGCCGGCTGGTCCCGCTGCACACCCGGCTGCGCAACGGCGACGTGGTGGAGATCCTGCGTTCGGGGCTGCCGGACGCAGGCCCATCCGAAGACTGGTTGGGTTTCGTCAAGACCTCCCGGGCCCGGGTACGGATCCGTCGTGGGCTGACCAGGCAGCGACGGGAGACCACCGGCCAGCAGTCGGATCCCGAACACCCTGCTGATCGGCAGCTGACACACCCGGATGCCCGCCATGACGATACCCGGGATCCAAGCCCGCTCCGCCCTGGCCGTCAACATCTGGACAGCGGTGCCGGCACCGGCACCGGCAGTGGCACCGGCAGTGGCACCGGCAGTGGCACCGGTGCCGTCCCGGAGGCCTCCGAGCGGACCTCGAACACGGCCCCGCGGCCCGTAGCTGTCGGCGGCCCCGCCACCTCACTGTCCCCGGCGGGCCTGGTGAGTCCGCCCGCTCTGCCGGCCACGCCCGTTCCGGCCGCCCTGCCCGTCGTGTCGGCCGCGCGGACGCCGGCACCGGTGCCGAGGGAACAGGCCCACACCAGGCGGAGCCGGCGGCGATCACGGGACACGGACGAGGCCCTCACCTGGGCGGGGACGGCCGCCATCGACGGCCGCAGCGGCGTCCCGGTCCGTCCCGCCCGCTGCTGTCTTCCCCTGCCCGGGGACGACGTCGTCGGGTTCACCAGCACGCACAGCCTCGCCGTGTCCGTGCACCGGTCGCAGTGCGTGAACGCGGCAAGCGACCGACATCGGGTCGCGGTGACCTCCTGGCTCCCATCGGCGGAGGGCACGTTCCCCGCCGAGATCGCGGTCGAGGCGTTCGACCGCCACGGGCTGCTCGCGGACATCACCGAGATGCTGTCGGACGTGTCGGCCACGGTCCGTTCCGCCTCCTCGATCACCTCCGAGGACCGGGTGGCCCGGGCCCGTTTCACCGTGGAGGTCGCCGGCCCGGCACAGTTGGACGCGCTGCTCTCGGCCGTACGGACGGTCGGCGGCGTCTACGACTGCTACCGCGCCGGCACCAGGCCGGGTTGATCCTGTTCGTCCCGCGCGCCACCTGCGCGCCATCCGCGTGTCGCCGGTGGCCGGCGGGAGTCCGTTCTCGCCGGCCACCGGCGTTCAGATCAGAACCCGCAGCTGTTCGTCGAGGTCACGCACTGCCTGGACGTCACGCCAGGGCGACAGATGATCACGGATGTGCAGGACGCGGGTCAGGCCGAGCGAGAAGTCCGTCTGCGCCACGATCGCCAGGGCGTCGGCGGCGAACTGGCAGGCCTGTTCGATCTCCCGTTGCTGAATATGCACCTCGGCGACGGCGCCCAGCAGCAGGGAACGCTTCTTGGTGGTGGTGGGGCTGGTCGTACGCAGCCCCTCGAAGGCGGTCGCGCGGGCCGCGTCCGGACGGCGCAGCCGGGTGAAGGTGGTGACCTTTATCCCGTCGAGACGGGAACGGTCGAAGAACTGCGTCCACACCCGGTCGTCGGCCGGGGTGGCCTGGCCGAAGGCGTCGGTGGCGCGGTCGAGCGCGCGCAGCGCCGCGTCGCTGTCCCCCTGGTGGGCCTGTTCCTCCGCCTCCCGGGCGGCCAGCCAGGCGCAGGTCATCGGGCTGCCGCCGCGCTCGGCGTGACGCTGGGCCTCGGCCAGCAGCGCACAGGCCTTGTCCGGCCGTCCGTTCATGCTCGGCTGGAAGCTCTCGTAGCCGAGCACGCATGCCAGCAGGGCGTCGTCGCCGGCCTCCTGGGCGGCCTCGGCCGCGACGTGGTAATAGGCGCGGGCGTGGGCACTGTTGCGCATGTCGAAGGCGAGCCAGCCGGCCAGCGCGGCGGTCTCACCGGCGGTGACAGCCAGCGCCCGGCGCACCGCCGAGCGCGGTGCGGCCTCCAGGAGACGGCTGAGGGCGGCCAGATGCGCGGTCACCCGTTCTATCAGCCGATGGGCCGGCACCCGCTCCTCCAGCCCGAACAGGCCGGCGGTGCGGGCGGAGAGACTGTCGACGACTGACGGAGTGGCCACGGCCTGCTGCCGCAACGCCGCGGAAAGCCGCTCCCACGGCGGCCGGGCGTCGGGTGACGCCGTCGTGGCATCCTCGGCCGCCGCGACCAGCCGGAGGAAGGGACGCTGTTCCGCCCCCGGCCGTGACGGCCCGGACGCGTGTTCCGGCCCGGGTCCGGCCGCGATGTCACCGACAGTGCTGACGATATTGGTAGCGCCAGTAGCGCCGGCGGTGTCGTTCTCGATGAACCCGAGCTCCCCGGATGTTCGCTGAAAGAGAGCTCCCAGAAGCCGTTGGTAACGAAGACTTGGCTTCTTGTCGCCTTTCTCCCACTTGCAGACCATGTTGCCGGTGACCCCGGCCTCACGTCCTTCGCGGCTGACGGCGAAGCCGCGCAGCTCCATGGCCAGTTGTTCCTGCGACCAGCCCCGTTCCTCCCGGCAGTTTCGCAGCCGGATGTTGGGGGTGCGTGCGGGTGGTCGGGAAACGGCAGTCGTAAGGGCCCTGCTCGCCGGAGTCATCGTCTGCCTTTCCTTGTCCGCCAACTCCCGTATAGCCCCCCGGTAAAAGAGTTCATCCATGGCCTTATGTCCGCGGGTTGCCGCCCTCCCACCGTCCGTGGTGCTCACCGGCCGCGGCCCCGCTGCCGGGCGTCGCCGTCCGTTGTGTCGTCGTGATCTGGTTGTCCAGCGGTCGGACGGTGGCACCACGTCGTTCCGTCGTCCGGACGGCGGCCTTCGCGCGGGCGACGGCTCCTCTCCGACGGCCTGGCCCGTGCGTTTCGGAGTTATTTCCCGGTGGTTTTGTCATCGGCGGCACAGCTGGCGACATGGTTGATGGCACGGTTGATGACATGCCGGTGCTCCGCCGGCCGCCGTTTACTGAATGTGTGCGGATGCCGGAGCACGGGGATGGCGGAGGGCGGACGCCGGAGAACAGCGTCCGGCCGCCCGTCGGCGCGCACCGGGGAAGCGCATCGGCCGGCACCGGTACACAGGTATGTGGATTCCGGCACATTCGGTGATGTCGGATGTTGCCGGCGGTGCCCGTCGGCGGGAAGCGGATGGCCCTGAGCGCGCTCGGTGAGATCCGGTGACGGCCCGCGGCAGGCAGCCCGTAGAGTCTGTCCTGTGAGTGCAGGCCCTTTCGATGACGCTTCACCGCCCCCGGCGAATCGCCGTCCGTTACGAGCCTGGCAGGAGGCTGCCCTTGCGATCTACCGGGCCCGGGCGGGCTCCGGCGCACGCGACTTCCTGGCCGTCGCCACCCCCGGCGCGGGCAAGACGACCTTCGCGCTGCGCGTCGCGTCCGACCTGCTACGCGACGGCGTGGTGCGTGCGATCACGGTGGTGGCGCCGACCGAGCACCTGAAACGGCAGTGGGCCGACGCGGCGGCGGAGGTGGGCATCTCCCTCGACCCGGCCTTCCGCAACACCGCCGGGGCCACTTCCTCGGACTACACCGGCGTGGTGCTCACCTACGCCCAGGTGGCGGCGCATCCCGCGCTGCACCGGCTGCGCTGCGAACGCCGCCGCACCCTGGTGATCCTCGACGAGATCCACCACGCCGGTGACGCCCTGTCCTGGGGCGACGCCGTCCGGGAGGCGTTCACCCCCGCGACCCGGCGTCTCGCGCTCACCGGCACCCCCTTCCGGTCCGACGTCAACCCCATCCCGTTCGTCACCTACCTGCCCGGGCCGGATGGTGTGACGCGCAGCGTCGCCGACTCCTCCTACGGCTACTCCGACGCGCTGCGTGACAGCGTGGTGCGTCCCGTGCTGTTCCTGGCCTACTCCGGGGAGATGACCTGGCGGACCAGCGCCGGGCACGAGCTGTCCGCCCGGCTCGGCGAGCCGCTGAACAACGAGCAGACCGCCGCGGCATGGCGCACCGCCCTCGACGTCCGCGGCGACTGGATCCCCGCCGTCCTCGCCGCCGCCGACACCCGGCTGTCCCAGATCCAGGCCGGCGGAATGGCGGACGCCGGCGGGCTGGTGATCGCCAGCGACCATGCCAGCGCCCGCGCCTACGCGGGGATCCTGCGCCGGGTCAGCGGCACCGAGCCGGTGGTGGTGCTCTCCGACGACCCTTCCGCCAGCTCGAAGATCGCGAATTTTCGGGAGTCGCGGCAACGGTGGATGGTCGCCGTCCGGATGGTCAGCGAAGGCGTGGACGTCCCACGCCTGGCCGTCGGGGTCTACGCCACCTCCGTGGCCACCCCGCTGTTCTTCGCCCAGGCCGTCGGCCGGTTCGTCCGCGGCCGGGGCCGGGCGGAAACCGCCTCTGTCTTCCTGCCCAGCGTCCCGACGCTGCTCGCACTCGCCGGCGAGATGGAGGTCCAGCGTGACCACGCGCTGGACAAACCCCTGCGTGAACCGGACGCCTTCGACGACGCGGCGCTGCGCGAGGCCAACCGGCGCCGGGACGTCCCCGACCTGCCCGAGCGGTCCTTCACCGCGCTGGGTTCCTCGGCACATTTCGACCGGGTCATCTTCGACGGCGGTGAGTTCGGCACCCAGGCGGCCGCCGGCTCCGCCGAGGAGGAGGACTTCCTGGGGCTGCCCGGCCTGCTCGAACCCGACCAGGTCGCCGTCCTGCTCAAACAGCGGGAGGCCGCCCAGCTCGCCGCCCGGCGCCGGCAGGAGCGCACCGAGGCCCGCCAGGACCCCACCGGCCGCGCCGCCCGGGGCGCCTTCGGGCAGACGGTCCCGGCGGCCCGCGCCGCCGAGGCGGACGGCCCGGACGCGCAGGCCACGGACAACCGTCCGACCCACGAGGTGATCGCCGAACTCCGCCGGGAGCTCAACCGGCTGGTCGCGGCCCACCACCACCGCACCGGCCGCCCGCACGGGGCGATCCACGGCGAACTGCGACGGACCTGCGGCGGCCCGGCAACCGCCCAGGCCACCGCCGCTCAGCTACGCGCCCGCATCGACGCTGCCCGCCGCTGGGCCCTCCCCGAATAGCGGCCTTTCTCCAAATAGTGGCTTTCACCACCATTTGGGGCCCCTGGCGGAGGGGTTGGCCGTTACGTGGGCTTATCGATCATCTGATGATGATCGATAAGGAGAAGGAGGGGTGCGTCGGGGGCTTTTGCTGGGATTGGGGGGTTTTAGGTGTCAACGATGTGAATGCGCTGCTGTCATAGCAGCAGTGGATTCACATCCTTGGCGGCTGCTGAGGGTGGGTGGGGAGGTTTTTGGGGGTCAGGTGCCCTGGGTGATGGTGAGGGTGAGGGTCTGGGGCTTGCTCGCGGGGGCGCCGTCAGGGGCGCCGCCTTCGACTCCGGGAGTGGTGAGGGCGGCGAGGACGGACAGGCCCTCGGTCACCTTCCCGACGACCGTGTAGTTGGTGGCCAGTGCCTGCACGCCGTCCTCGTTCGGGTCCTGGTAGTTGATGAAGAACTGGCTGCCGTTGGTGCCGGGGCCCGCGTTGGCCATGGCGATGACGCCGCGGGTGTACCTGGCGCCGTCGGTGTTCTCGTTGGCGTAGGCGAAGCCCGGGCCGCCCATACCGGTGCCGTCCGGGTCCCCGCACTGGAGCACGAAGATGTTCTGGGTGGTTTCGCGGTGGCAGGTGGTGTTGTCGAAGTACTTGGCGTTCGCCATCGTGAGCAGGGCGTGGACGGTGCAGGGCGCCTTTTCCGCGTCCAGCGCGGCCCTGATCGTCCCCTTGTTCGTGTTGATGGTCATCGTGGCGGGGGAGCGGTCCACCGTGTCGGCTGCCGCGGGCAGGCTGAGCGGTCTGGACGGTTTCTGCCCGTCCGAGGTGTAGGTGCAGGGGCCGACCTGTGTCGTGACGGCCGGGGCCGCCGCGGATGGCTCCGTCGCGGGCGATGTCGCCGAAGGCGACAGGGAGGCGGTGTCGTCGTCGCCGGTGACCAGCAGTGCCGCGGTGATACCGCCGGTCAGCAGGATCAGGGCGCCCACGCAGACGGCCGCTGTCACCCTGCGTTGTCGACGCCGTGAGGCGGCCCGGCGTGCGGCCTGCCGGGCGGCCCTGGCCGCGGCGAGATCGCGCTGTCGGCGCGTCTTGGACGTCACCACCTGTCGGCCTCCCTGTCCATCACTGCGGATACGCGGCGTTGTTCCGCCACTGGCGAGCGCACGGTCAAGGGAAGTGTAGGTAGTCACGATCCGCCCGTTGCCGCCGCACCGGTATCGTGCCGAGTCCGGCTGTGTGAAAGCTGTGCGTAACCTTCAGATGGCGTTAACTGTCACGATCCCGCTACTGGCCCGATCCAGGGCGCAACCGTCCTGATCACGGTCGCCGCACCGCCGTGGCACCATGTCAGCGGGTCACGGTGATGCCGTCGCGCTTCCGTGGTGGCCGTACCGTGCGCTGTCGCTGGGGCCGTTCGGGTTGGCGCGGTGTGTCCGTCGTGGCTTCCGCCGTCGGAGTCCGGGGGATGCCCGACGGGACGTCTGACCTGTTGGTCAGACGTGCGGCGCTGGCCACCGCGAGCTGTGACTCGCGTTGCGCCGCGTCAAGCAGTTCGGCCAGGTTGGTGTTGGTCGGAGTGCGCAGCGCCCTGCGGTGAAGGATCATCCGCTGTTCGGTGACAAGCAGCCAGTCCTCCAGGGCGGAGCGCCGAGGCAGCAGCACCAACCGTGCCCGTTGCGCGATTCGAGCGCGCGGCCGGTGTGTCATGGCGATCCACTTCTTCCATCCGCCTGAAATCCTGAAATATCAAGTGCTGTCAGAACAACGAAAGCAGGGAACGTACAGTCGTTACGACGGTCGTTTCCGTGCTCGTCGTCTGTGTTCCTGCTATCGATCGTTTTCCTATTATCGATCAGGACGGGTTGGACGGCCATCCGACCGGTGAGCCAGGGACGCCGGACGGTGGCGGCATTCTGCGAACGGATTCCGCGCGTGGCCGACCGGTCCCTTCAGGTGGCAGGGTCCCGCCCGCGGGCTCTCGCTTTCCGGCTGCTCTGTTCGTCTGCGTGGCCAGGTTGTTCGCGCTGCCGGCAACCGGTGGACCAGCCGCCCTTTCCTGTGCGATACCTGTACCGCCGAAGGTGGCAACGGCGATCATTCCGAAATCATCATCTGTTGAGGAGCGCACGGTGTCGGATATTGTGCTGGCCCTGGTGGCCGAACTCGTCAGCGCGGCGGTTGTCGTGCTGGTCTCGTCGCTGTTCCGGCGGTGGCTCAGGCCAGCCATCCGTACGGCCTGAGCCCGTCGTCCACCGTCTGTCCTGGATATTTCCTGTCCGAATGGATCCTCCTGTCCGCGGGTCATCGTCTCCGCGGGTCGTCGCTGACGGCTGACAGGTGACCGGCGACGACCGGCGGCCACCGGCTCCCGAACGGAGTCGGTGGCCGCCGACGGCCCGCCGTTTCGCGTGACCGCGGTCGGCGGTTGCGGTCGGTGGCTATCGTCGGTGCGTGTCTGCTGTCCTTTGCGTCATGTTTCCTCGGTCTGGCCCGACTTCCTTGGAGCCGGAGCGGCCCCGGCGTGACTGTGCTGGGCGATGTAGGCACCGGCTCCGATCGCCGCCGCGACCGGCCATTCGACGACCTCGGTGACGGCGAGCACGCCGAGGCCCACGTAGAAGGCGGTCTGGGTTGGTGACGGCAGTCTGATCGGGCCCACTTTCATGCTTGTGCCCGGCGCGCGCGGGATCTCGATGCGAGCTGTGGCGAACGGCGTCCGCAGCGTGGCGCTGTGGGGCTTTCGCGCCTCGCTCTTCCCTTCCCCACCCGCACCCTCCAGTTCGCTTTCGCGGCCGGCCTCGCCGCGGGCCCGGCCGTTGTCGGTGGCCTCGTTCGCCTGGTCGGCCCGCGACTGCTCCGATGGTTCCGTAGGGGTTCCGGTTTCGTCGCCCGCGTCCGATCCGTCCTGGTACTTCTTCGCCCTGCCGGCTTCTTCTTTTTCTTCGTCTCGTACATGATTGTGTGTCTTGGGGGACATCGGGCCCTCCCTCCGCTATCAGGTCACCATCCCCAAAAGGAAACCCCAGGTAAACAAAAGATCTCGAGGTCGGTTCCAGAAGATTTCTCGGCGGGAACCGAGGCTGTCGGTCGACGTTTCGTCCCGTTGTGGACGTCTGGTCCCTCCCGCGAGGACGGCTGCCTGCCGCGACATTCGTCCAGCGACCGTGCATGGGTACTTCTTCCGGTTCTTCCCGTTCGCCCAGGGGCGGTGTTCGTCCGGTTGTACCTGTCCGGCGGTGTTCTTCCAGTGACGACGGGCGCGCTCTTCCGATGGCGGGCGTCGGCCGTCTGGCGGAGCGCCCGCCTGTTAGACGGTGCCGGCCACCGGGTACCGGCTGTTGAGGGGGTATCCGCGGGGCCCGAGCCGTGGGGGGACGCGGCGCCGGCCATGACGTGCGCCGTCAGGCTGTGGCCTGACGGCGTCGGCCATGAGCTGGGGGCCGGCCACGGCTGTTGCCGTCCGGGTGCCGCAGCTGCCGGTGGCCGGGTGTCATCGCGGCCGGTGGTCGACGGGTGTCATCGCGGCCGGTGGTCGATACCGCCCCGCCGGTGATCGACAGGATCGGTGCGATCGACGGGATCGGTGAGGAGGTCCGCCGATGCGGCTGCCGGATCCCCGCTCGGGTGTGCGACGCGTGCTGGCCGAAGGACGCCTCCTGTGCGACACGGGACTGATACTGCTGGCCGGACCGCTGCTGGAGCGGCTGGAGCCCTCCGCCGCGGACCAGCCCGATCATCGGCCTGACCAGCTCGATCATCGGTCTGACCAGGCCGGTCAGGCCGCCGGCCGGCTGGCTCGTCCCGGCGGCGGCCTCGGGAGCACCCGGCTCAGGGTGGCCAGCCTGCGGGTGCGCGGTGTCGGCGGGCTGCCGCACCCGTCGTGCCGGCGGCTGCTGGAACAGGAGCTGGAGCGCCGTCCCGGGGTGCGGTGGGCCCGGGTCAACGCGCCGCTGGGACGGCTCCTGGTCGGTCTGGCCGAGCCGTACCCACGGATGGGTGAGCTGGTCGTGGCCGCCGAGCGCGCCGTCCGCGTGATCCGCGGCGAGTGGGCCGAGCGGGAAGCCCGGGCCGAGCGGGAAGCCGCCGCGAATCAGACCGCTGGTGATCAGACCGCCGGTGATCAGAGCGCGGTGGACGCCGGTCCACGGCCCAGGACCGCCGACCTGCCGGATTCGGCGGCTGTGGTGCTGCGGGCGGCCGCCGCGCTCGCCGCGGACGGGATCGCCCTCACCGTGGCCTCGGTGGGCCGGGTCGCCCGCTGGACGCCGTTGCCGCTGGAGTTCGCCGCGCTGGTCACGGTCGTCGACACCCAGCCGCGGCTGCGCGCGGTCGTGGAGCGGACGATCGGGCCGCAACGGGCGGACATCGTCCTGGCGGTGGCCAACGCCGCCGCGCTGGGGCTGGCCGGCAGCTCCAGCGGTCTCGGTCTGGACGCCGTCCACCGGGCGCACGCCCTGGCCGCCGCCCGGGCCCGCCGGGGCGCGTTTGCCGCCGCCGGCGCCGAACTGCTGGGGGACCCTGACCGGGCCGGTGCCGGACTGGTGGCCCCTGAGCGGCCTCGACCGGCTCCGGCCGGCCCGGTGGAACGCTACGCGGACGCCGCCGGGGTGGGTCTGCTGGCGCTCTTCGGTGCCACGGTCGCGCTGACCGGTGGCCCGCGGCGGGCCGCCGCTGCCGGGCTGGCCATGCTCCCGCGTCCCGCCGGTCTTGGCCGGGAGGGCTTCTGCGACCAGCTCACAGTTGTGCTGGCGCGCCGGGGAGCGCAGGTGATGAACCCCGGGGCGCTGCGGCTGCTGGACCGGATCGACACGGTGGTGGTCGACTCCGACGTGCTGGTCGGCACGGCGTTCACCGTCGGTGAGGTCATCCCGCTGGCCGGTGCCGACGCGAGCGAGGTGGCCGTCCGGGCGTACGCGCTGTTCCGGCCGACCGATCCGGCGGCGACGACCGAGGCGGACGGCTGGACGCTCGCGCCGATCGAGCGGCTGGTCGGCAACGGCGGCTCGGGCAACGGCGGCTCGGGCGACAACGGCCCGGATAACGACGGCCAGGATGGCGACGGCCCGGGCCGGGCGCAGTGGCGGCGGCTGCGGGCGGCCGGGGTGCACACGATCCTCGGCCTCGCCCAGGGTACGGCGGTGACGGCGGTGGTGACGGCGGTGCCTGAGCGGGCCGAGGGCGCCGAGGCGCTGCTGGCCTCCTGCCGGCGCAGCGGGCTGACGGTGCGGGTGGCCGGCGGCGCGGCCTGCCCGGACGACGGCTTCGGGTTCCCGGTGATCCCGGGCGGGCACCGTCTGCCGGCCGCCGTCGGCGACCTGCGGGCGGCGGGTGCCGGGGTGCTGGTCGTCTCGCACCGGCGTCCCGCGGTGGGCGGCGCCGACTGCGGGGTCGGGGTCGACGGCCCCGACGGCGCGCCGGCCTGGGGCGCCGACGTCCTCGTCGGGACGGACCTGCCGACCGCCGCGATGATGGTGGAGGCGGCCGCCGTGGCGGCCCGGGTGAGCCGGCGCGCGGTGCGGCTCGCCCGGATCGGTTCCGGCGCCGGCGCGCTGGTCGCGCTGACCGGTACCGGCCCACGGCTGCTTTCCCGGGCGATGCTCATGGTGAACGGGGCCGGTGCCCTTGCGTTCGGTGACGGCGTCTGGGCGGCTCGCGAGCTCGACCGGCGTCTACCGCCGCCGAGCATCCCGCGCACGCCCTGGCATGTGCTCTCGGCGCGGCGTGTCCTGGCCGGGCTGGGCAGCTCCGCGGACGGTCTGACCAGCGCGCAGGTCGCGTCGCGGCGGGCGGACGACGTCCCGGGGGGCACGGGGGCTCCTGGCCTGTTCGCCGCGCTCGCCCGGGAGCTGGCAAGCCCCCTGACCCCGGTCCTGCTGGGCGGGGCGGCGCTGTCGGCCGCCAGCGGCTCGGTGCTGGACGCGGGCCTGGTGGTCAGCGTGGCTGTCATGTCGGCGCTGGTGGGCGCGGTGCAGCAGCGGCGGGCCGATCGCGCGCTGGCCCGGCTGTTCGCCCGGTCCGCGCTGCGGGCCCGGGCGCGCCGGGACGGCGCCGACGTCGAGCTCATCGCGCGGGAGCTGGTCCTTGGTGACGTGATCTTGATCGGGCCGGGGGACGTCGTCCCCGCTGACGCCCGGCTGCTGTCGGCGACCAGCCTGGAGATCGACGAGTCGTCGCTGACCGGGGAGTCCCTGCCGGTGACGAAGTCGCCGCGTCCGGTCGCCGCCAGCTATGTCGCGGAGCGTTCCTCGATGGTGTACGAGGGAACCACCGTGGTCGCCGGTTCCGCGACGGCCGCCGTCGTGGCGACGGGTCCGGCCACCGAGGCGGGCCGGGGGATGGCCGCGACCGACGGCCCGGAGCGGGCCGTCGGTGTCGAGGCCCGGCTGGCCGCGATCACCGAGTTCACCGCGCCGGTGGCGCTCGGCGCGGCCGCGACTCTGCTCGCCTCCGGGCTCGTCCGCGGCCGGCCCGCCGGCGACACGCTGAGCGCGGGCGTGGCGCTCGCCGTCGC
>NZ_CAAAFS010000206.1:0-2249 GCF_900634755.1 Protofrankia symbiont of Coriaria myrtifolia | reverse complement strand
GCCTCCGGGCTCGTCCGCGGCCGGCCCGCCGGCGACACGCTGAGCGCGGGCGTGGCGCTCGCCGTCGCCGCGGTGCCCGAGGGCCTGCCGTTCCTGGCCACGGCCGCGCAGCTGTCCGCGGCCCGGCGGCTGTCCGGCCGCGGCGCGCTGGTGCGCAACCCGCGGACCATCGAAACGCTCGGACGGGTGGACGTGCTGTGCTTCGACAAGACCGGCACGCTCACCAGAGGCAAGATCCGTCTCGGTATGGTGTCGGACGGCAGCCACACCGTCGCCGTCGGCGAGCTGACGGAGCGGCAGCGCCAGGTGGTCGCCGCTGGTCTGCGCGCCACCCCGGTGCGGGTCAACGGGCGCAAGTTGTCCCATCCCACCGACCGGGCGGTGACCAAGGGCGCGGCCGCCACGGACATCCACCGTGACCACGGCCTGGGCTCCTGGTCGGAGCTGGCCTCGCTGCCGTTCGAGCCGGGCCGCTCCTACCATGCCTCTCTCGGGGCCTCCCGAGGGACGCCCCGAGGGACGTCCGCCGGGGACGCCGGCGACACCGTGCTGCTCAGCGTCAAGGGCGCGCCCGAGACGCTGCTGCCCCGGTGCGCCCGCTGGCGGACCGCCCGGGGCGACGTGCCGCTGGACGGGCGTGGCCGGGCGGGTCTGGCCCGCGAGCACGTCGCGCTGGGCCGGCGGGGATACCGGGTGCTCGCCGTCGCCGAACGCGCGATGCCCGACCACAGCCGGCAGGTGTCGGACGACGATCTCGACGATCTCACCTTCCTGGGTTTCCTCGGCCTGTCGGATCCGGTCCGCTCCGGTGCCGGGCCGTCCCTGGTCCAGCTGCACGACGCCGGCGTACAGTCCGTGATGATCACAGGTGATCATCCGGCTACCGCGCAGACGATCGCCACCGAGCTGGGGCTCCTCGACGGCGGCCGGGTGGTGACCGGCATGGAGATCGACGCGCTGGACGACGACGCGCTCGACGCGCTGCTGCCCGAGGTGACGGTGGTCGCCCGCGGCACCCCGGCGCACAAGGTCCGCGTGGTGGAGTCGTACCAGCGGCTGGGCAAGGTGGTCGCGATGACCGGCGACGGCGCCAACGACGCGCCCGCGATCCGGCTCGCCGACGTGGGGATCGCGCTGGGCGGACGGGGCACCCCCGCCGCCCGGGCCGCCGCCGACGTGGTGGTCGTCGACGACCGGCTGGAGACGATCCTCGACGTCCTGGTCGAGGGCCGGTCGATGTGGGCGTCGGTGCGCCAGGCGCTGGGCATCTTCGTGGGCGGCAACCTCGGCGAGATCGCCTTCACCCTCCTCGGCGCGCTCGCCACCGGCACCTCCCCGCTGTCGGCCCGGCAGCTGCTGCTGGTCAACCTGCTCACCGACCTCGCACCCGGGCTCGCCATCGCCCTGCGCCAGCCGGATCCCGGCCGGGCCGGCGAGCTGCTCGGGGAGGGGCCGGAGAGATCGCTGGGCCGCGCGCTGCTCCGGGAGGTCGCGGTGCGCGCGGTGGCGACCACCGCGGCCGCCACCGGCGCGTGGATCGTCGCCCGTCCCACCGGCCGGCGCCGGCACGCCAACACCGTCGGGCTGGTGGCGCTGGTCGGGGCGCAGCTCGGCCAGACGCTGCTCGTCGGCGGGCGTTCCCGGTCGGTGCTGCTGAGCGGCCTGGGGTCGGTGGCGGCGCTGGTTATGGTCGTCCAGACGCCCGGGCTGAGCCGGTTCTTCGGCTGCACCCCGCTCGGACCTTCCGGCTGGGCCGTCGCCATCGGCGCCTCGGCCGCCGGAACCCTGCTCTCGATGACGCTGGAGCCGCTCGCGGCCCGTTTCGTCCCTCCCGAGGGCTCCGGCGCCGCCGGTACTCCCAGCTGAGATCGTCATTGACGAAACCGTCATGCGAATGTCGCTCTTTGTCACAGATTGACGGCTCAAACCGCTGCGCGGGTGACTTTTGTCGACCTAAGCTCGATTCGATGGCGTGGAGCGCGGGGCGCGACGGCCCCGATGGGGGCCGGCATCGATCGCCGTGGAGGCGGTCGGGCCGGATTCTTCCCATTCGATGGGGGCGCCTTGTGGCGCTGGCACTGGCGTTGGCGATCGCGGCCGGGCTGGGCGTGTGGCTGCGTTTCCGCCCCCTGGAGTCGGCCAGGGCACAGCCGAACACCGCCGTGACAGCCATCGAGGGGCGCCAGCCGGGGGGTGGTGCCGCTGGCGGCGAGCCGTCGGCGGCGACATCCGCGGCCGGTGCGCAGCCG
>NZ_CAAAFS010000205.1:3493-14649 GCF_900634755.1 Protofrankia symbiont of Coriaria myrtifolia | reverse complement strand
GCGGTGGCGGCCGCGGGCGCGCCGGGCAGCCCGTCCCCGGGCGCGACGCAGCCGCGGCCACAGCCCGCCGTGACGGCGGGTGGGACCGCGCGCATTCTTTCCGGCGATACGGCGGTCACGGTAGGTGGCGGGCTTGCGCTGTCGACGGGTGTCGTGGACCTCGGGGCGGTCAACTCCTCGGCGACCGTGGAGCTGCGCAACGCCGGCCGCCAGCCGGTCGACTTCCGGTTCGCCGCCACGCCGCCCTGGCTGTCCGTCGTGCCGGCCACCGGCACGGTCGCGGCGGGCGATCGCAGGGCTGTCGCCATCACCCTCGACCGGTCCGCCGCGCCGGTCGGTGTGCTGGACACCTCGGTCGCCGTCGCCACCGTCGGTGGCGACGGGAAGGGCGGGACGCTGCGGGTGACCGCCGTGATCTCCGGCCCGCCGGCCGTCGACTCGCTGGCCGTCACCCCGGCCGTTGTGTACACGACGGGATGCCCGGCCGCGGCCGGGCCGACCGTGTCCACGGTGTCGGTGCGCGCGACGGATTCCACCGGTGTCTTCCGGGTGGACCTGGTCGCTCATCTGCCCGACGGGAGAACGACCACCAGCGCGCTGAACCTGGGCGAGGCCGCGGAGGACTGGTCGGTGTGGTCGGGGCCGGTCGGGCCGTCGGCGGTCCCGGGCTCGTTGTCGTTCACCGTCACCGTCACCGACCTCGACGGGCTGCGCGCGCAGTCCACCGGTTCGCTTGAGATCAGTTCCTGCCCGGCCGCCGCCGAGCCGGCCAGTGCGGGCTGACGGTGCGGCGCGGCCGGTGTCCCACCGGCATCTCGTACGGTCGTCGTGGGCCGTACGCGTGGGTCGGGACGCGAGTGTGGGCACGGGTGTGTGTACGGGCGTGTCCCGGGCAGTCTAGGCTTTCACCCATGGCATCGGTGTCGCTGTCCAAGGGCGGCAATGTATCCCTCAGCAAGGTCGCCCCGAACCTCCGTGCGGTGACTGTCGGTCTCGGCTGGCAGGTACGCCAGACCTCCGGCGCCGACTATGACCTCGACGCGAGCGCGATCGTCGTCGACGACCGCGGCAGGGTTCTTTCCGATCAGTATTTCGTGTTCTTCAACAACCTGGTCAGCCCGGACGGGGCGGTGAAGCACCTGGGCGACAACCTTGTCGGTGGTGGTGGCGGGGACGACGAGCAGATCACGGTCGAACTGTCCGCGTTCACGCCGCAGGCGTCCAAGGTTGTCTTTGCGGTGTCGATCTATGACGCGGAGGTTCGCCGGCAGACTTTCGGTCAGGTGCGTAACGCCTTCATCAGGGTGAGTGATTCGACCACTGGTACGGAGATCGCCCGGTATGATCTTACCGAGGACGCGTCCACGGAGACCGCGATGATTTTCGGTGAGCTCTATCGGTATTCCAGTGAGTGGAAGTTCCGTGCGGTGGGTCAAGGGTATGCCTCGGGCCTGCGGGGAATCGCCCTCGACTTCGGCGTCAACGTCTCCTGACCGCTGCTGTCCCGGCGGTTGGCGCCGGTCACCAGGACAGCTGAAGCGCTCGGCGGGCCAGGTGGGGCGTCTCCGCGGATGATGACTCTTACGGAGACGCCCACTGTTTTTGTCTGTCTGTTTCGTCTGCCTGCTGTCCGCCTGAAGGGCCGCCGACGGTGCGATGATGTTTTTCGTGCCGCTGGCGGCCCGGGGCCTCAACTCCCTGTGCGACGGTGTCAGGTGCTCGGGGTCGGCGTCAGGAGTTCCGATGGCTGCGCGCCGATCGTGGCGGTCGGGCCGTTGGTGACGGACGCCCCCTGGAGATCGACCCGCCATGCTATGGAATGCCGGTGAAGAGCGATGTTCTGTGGGGTCGCCGTGGGCTTTTCCTTGAAGACGAATGCCCGGCGCAGATCGGCATGGCGGTTCTCGGCGAAGAAGTTGACAGCCATCCGGCTCAGCTCACGGGTGCGGTAGACCTCAAGAGGCATCTCGGCCTCGTCGGCGGCGAGCCGTGAGGTCTTGGCGTCCAGTGCCTCCTGCCAGCCCTCGCCGGCCAGTTCGCCGGCGAGGGCCAGCAGGGCGTCGTCGTAGTCCGACGGCCCGTGGGGGAGCAGCCGGTCCACCAGACCCATGGCGGCCGCTTCCACGTCACCGACGGGAAGGCACTCGGTGGTCAGCGTCGCCGCGACATCCTTACCGACTCGTCGTGGCAATGTGTACGTCCAGTATTCGGATCCGTACAGTCCCATGTTGTCGTAGTGCGGGTTGAGCACCACCCCGGTGCGGGCGGCAACCAGGTCCGCGCCAAGCGCGAGCATGATGCCGCCGGCGCCGGCGCTGCCCGAGATGCCCGCGACCACGAGCTGGCTGGTGCAGGTGATGATGGCCTGGCACAGGTCGTCCATCGCGTCGATGTTCGCCCAGGCGGCGGTCGCGGGCCGTTCGGCCGCCTCGATCACGTTCAGGTGGATGCCGTTGGAGAAGAAGGTGTCACCACCGCGCAGCACGATCACACGGGTATCCTGCTGGCTCGCCCAGGTGAACGCGGCGAGCAGCCGGCGGCAGTGCTCCGTGGACATGGCGCCGTTGTAGAAGTCGAAACTGATCCACCCGACGGGGCCGTGACGGCGGTAGCGCACGTCCCGACCGGCGTCCGGGTCGGAAGCCTCCGACGTCGCCACCGGCAGCGGCTGGACGTGGTCGGCCACCACCAGATTGGCCGGGAGCTTGGGTTGGCCGGCGCGGCGGAGGTGCCCGATCCACACCGCGCCGTCGACGGTGGGTACCAGCACGGCGCCGTCCCGCCGGGACAGCAGTGTGTTCTCGCGCTCACCGTCACGGGCCCGCGCGGCGGGGAGGACGACGACCGGACTGGCGTCGAAGGCGCGTAGCTGCTCACCGAACAGCAGGCAGGGGGCGCCTGGTGAGCCGTCCGATGCCGCCACCTTGCGCAGGACGTCGCTGGTGGTGTCGGTGTCCCAGTCGATGCGCCGGTCGTCGGCGCGGGTGGAGGGCCGCAGCCTGCCGCGCAACCGGTGTGCCGGGATGCTGTCGAGCGGCGTGGGCGCGAATCCGACGACCTGTGCCTTGTCGACCACGTCGTGGATGACGGCCACGGCCGCGTCGGCGACCGGCCCGTTGTAGAGTGCCGACTTGCTGATGCCGAGTGGGACGGCGAACTCCCGGGTCGACCAGATCGGCCCGGCGTCCATCTCGGCGACGGCCTGCAAGGCCGTGACTCCCCAGGTCGACGCCCCTTCCAGAATGGCCCAGTCGAGCGAGGACGGCCCGCGGTCACCGACCGGCCCCGGGTGAATGATGATCGTCTGTCGGGTCGTCCAGATGTCGTCCGGTACCCGTTCGCGCAGGAAGGGGCATATGATCAGGTGAGGATCGGACAGCTGGACGGCCTCGCGCATCGTTTCCGCGCTGAGCGCGAGCTCGACCGTCACACGGTGGCCCGCGCGCCGTAACTCGATCCATGCCCGCTGGGTGAGCCCGTTGAATGCGGACGCGAGTAGAAGAATCTTCATTTTCTTTCCTTGTCAGAGGTCAGATCGAAACTCCGAACGGGTTTTCGGGTGAACCTGTTTTCCCGGGATCGGGACACGGGGGTGCGTGATCCGCGGGCTGGTCCCGCGACGGGTGGCGGCCACTGGTGCGGTGATCGTCACTGGCGGTCGTGTCACCGTCTCGGAGATCGCGACAGGCGGTGGTTCTTCCTGGCCGGACCGAGTGCGTCGGGGTCCGCGGCGGAGGAGTGCGGGACCGGGGAGGGGATGACCTGCGTGGTTACGGCACCGGCGCCGGCAGTGGATACCGGCTGGTGTGAATGCGCCGCACCGCGCGGTGAGGGGTTGCTGTCAGCACGGGAAAAGCTGGCCGGGGCAGGCTTTTCTGAGCGGGCGGGGGGGTGGTGATGATCGGGTATGGGGGCGCCGATCCCGCCGGTCGCGGCGAAGATGATGAACATCAGAACGATGGACGCGGTGAAAGCGGTGATGGTCCCCATGGCGAAAGGATCGACGCCGTGCGGTCGTGGCACGGCGGGGTCGGCGGTGACGCGGGTGGCTGCCATGCCCGTGTAGTGCATCCCGCACACCGCGACCGCCATGATCACCGATGCGACGATGCGTCGGCTGACACCACCGATGTGGAACGCGATCCAGAAGGCGGCTGTCGAGGCCACGACGGCGATGACAATGGACAGGCCGACCAGCGGTATCGCGTAGCTGATCGTCCCTTGGGTGTGCATCGCGTACATGCCGGTGTAATGCATGGCGGCGACACCGGCTCCCGCGACCACTCCGCCGGTGAGCAGCCGCAGGACGTTGTCGGGATCGGCGGCTACCACCGTGAGTCCGACGCCGGCCACGACCACGGCGATGAGCAGCGACAGGGCGGTGACCGCCTCGTTGAACGTGATACTCAGCTCTATACCGTAAGCGACCATCCCGACGAAGTGCATCGACCAGATCGCGCACCCGCCCAGCGCCACGGCCGTGAGAGTCGTCCACGCCAGTTGACGGGCGCCGGTGGTCGTACGTAGGCGGACCGCGCACGCCAGGGCCGCGAACGAACCGAACGCGGCGAGAAGGAAGGACAGCAGGACGAACACGGGGTCGTACGAGGCATGCAGATGCTCTGCTGCGGCACTGACCGGTCCCATCCCAACCCCCAGGAGTTCGCCACGTGCCACCAGGGGGCTGCCGAGTAACGGTATTTGATCAGCAGCCTCCGGATCTTCCGGCAGGGCAACCATAGCCGGACCAGGGTCAGTCAGGTGATCGGCCTCACTCTAAAATAAGTTAACTAATTAAATTATTTTAAATAATCTTTTATTTAAAGAAACTTTTACGGGCGAAGCGTCACTAGGCGAGAAATTTTACTTCGACAGCGTAAACACTTACTTCAAGTGACGCTTCTGGAGCGGATGACCCGAGAGACGGCCGCCAGCGGGCCGAAGGCAATGCGATCATGCTTTTCCGCGCTCGTGGTTCCCGCCGGGCCCGGAAGCCGATCCGGAAGGTTCGGCGGGCTCAGGTCCCCGTGCCGCTACGAGGCGCGACTGGTCGGATGACGACGGTGCGCGACAACCATCACCCGGACGGACAGCGTGTTCGCGTCCACCTGGTAAAGAATCCGCCAGGACGGGCCGGTCGCCTCCCACATCGTCGAACGCGACTCCGACAGGGGTGTGCCCGCCCGGCGCGGATCGTTGCGCAGCGGGCCGCCCAGGAACCGGCGGATCTCGCCGGCGGTCCGGTCGGGCAGCCGCTGCAGGTCGCGCTCGGCCGATGCCGCGACGGTCACCTCATGGCGGGGGCTCATGCCGCCACGCCGTTCGTCCGTGGGCGCGGCGAGCACGGGGCCGGTGCGCATGTCCGGTTCTTCACATGGTGATCGTAGAAGTCTCCGCCGCCGGCCGCCGGAGTTTCCGACCGGGCGGGAGAAAGGGGCAGGGCTGCCCCGTCCGTCTCCACAACCCGTGACGGGATCTGTGACGGCGCGGCAGCCCGTGACGGCACGCCGGGCCCGGCGCTGACGGACATGACGCCAAGATTACCCATGTCACTCGACGCCCAGCCGCCACTTGGTCACGCGCCGGACACGGCCCGGCGCCGGCGTGACCGCTGGCCCCCGCCCGCTCACGAAATGTCCGGCGGCCCCGGCGGACATGGAATGACCGTGCCGGTGCCACGGGTTGGTGCTGGGCGTGCGCTACGGAACCGACGAGACCATCCGACGGATGCTGGCCGACACGAAGGTCTGGGCGATAGTGGGGCTGTCGCAGAACACCTCGCGGGTCGCCTACTCCATCGCGGGCTATCTGCGCGCGAATGGCAAACGGACCGTTCCGGTCCACCCGTCCGCGCCCGTGGTCGCGGGTGAGCAGGGGTACGCCTCGCTGGCGGAGATCCCGTTCCCGGTGGACGTGGTGGACCTCTTCGTCCGCTCGGAGCTGGTCGGCCCGGTGGTCGACGACGCGATCGCCATCCGCGCCGGGGGGATCTGGATGCAGCTCGGTGTCCGTGACGACGCCGCCGCCCGGCGGGCGGAGCGGGCCGCAGTGCCCGTCGTCATGGACACCTGCCCCGCCATGGAGGCGCCCCGCCTGGCCGTCTGGGCATCCTGACCACGGCCCCGGTCACCAGCCGCGCCTCCCGCGCTCTCCGTGCGCCCTACGTGCCCGAGCGCCTACGCGGTGGGTGGAGTGCGTGGCCCTCCGGTGTCGCCGGCGGTGCGGCTGCCGGGGCAGCCCGGGCCGGCGGCTGGACGAGAAACGGGAGATCCGCTGCCAGCCCAGCGCCGCGGCCGGCGGGAGCAGCAGCAGCGTCGGCAACAGGTAGCGGTAGTCGAAACACACCGTGGCGGACGGGACCACCAACAGCGCCATCCCCGCCGTCACCAGCAACGCGCAGTCCGCGCGCAACCGCCCGACCTTGCTGCCGGTGCCAGTGTCGCTGCCAGCGCCGGTGTCGCCGCCGGTGTCGGCACCGTTGTCAGCGCTGGTGTCACGCTCGGTGCCAGTGTCATTCTTGGTGCCAGTGTCGCTGTCGGAGCTGGTGCCGCCGGCCCGCCCGCGACTGGCGCGCCCGCCCGTGGGCAGAAAGCCGGCAGCACCGAGTGCCACCATGACGGCCAGTGCCGGCCCCGGCGTGAAAACGTAGCGCTGGTAGGCCCGCAGGAGCGCGGCCGGCCCGGGGCCGACCTGCCGGGCGACCTGGGTACCGTCGAAGGTGATCAACGGCGCGCTGATGTTCCAGTAGGCCGGCACCGTCTCGGCGGGGAACTGCCAGCTACCGACGTGCCAGTCGTGGGCCCCCACCCACCGGCCGGGCGTGAAGAAATGGGCCACCTCACCGGTCACCATCCGCGCGTAGTCCACCGGTTGGCGCAGGATGACCTCGTGGGCGAACTCGGCCAGCGCGGCCTCCTTCCGGTCCGTGGGGAGATCGACGGTGAACCGGGGGCTGGCGTGGTTCCACACGTAGTAGTTCGGCCCGGGCCGCTGCGCCGGCGGATGCGGCGAGCAGAACAGACGGGCGTCCGGGCTGAGATCCAGTTGTGCGCAGTCGGCGATGGGCGCCACCCGGCCGTACAGCCAGTACGTGTCACCCCCGGTCAGCGCGTAGGCGCCGTGGACGGAATGGAACCAGACGGCGTACCCCACCAGCGGTGCGGCCAGCGCGCCACCGAAGACGACCGAACGTGACCAGCCGAGCCGTCGCAGCAGTACCCAGGCCAGCGCCAGCAGCCCCAGGACGACTCCCACCGTGCGGACCAGCGACGCCAGGGCCCAAGCAGCCCCCGGCGAGTCCACAGGCCGCCACGGACGGTTTCGGTGCCCACAACAGGGCTGCGACGGCCACGACGAGCAGCGCCTCGAACAGCGTCTCCGCCATGACGAAGTGCTCGATGTTCACCTGGTAGGCGTCCAGCAGCACCGGCGTCGCCGCCAGCGCCGACGCTCGGGGAGTCAGCCCCCGGTGCACCAGCAGCGCGTAGAGAAGGATGCCGAGCAGGACGCCCGTGAGGTGCTGGACGGCCGGTACCACCCACAGCTGATGCGTCACGGACAGTGCGCGCAGCAGCAGGGGGTAGCCCGCCGGTCGGACCGGATCGGGCACCAGGGGCCGGGCGAGCCGCAGGTAGGCCATGGAGTCCCCGGAGAACTCCAGCGCCGGCCGATAGGCGATCATGGCCAGTGCTCGCAGGAGGACAGCCGGGACGACGACGATCGTGATCGGGACGATGACGGCGGCCGAGGGGCGTCCGCGGGCCGCCGCCCGACGGGCGGAGCCCGGCTGTGCCCGCCCCGGCCGTGGGGGATCGGGCCGGGGCGGGTGCGGCCGGCGTCGGTCCCGATCCACCGGGGCCTCCTGATCACGTCATGCGCGGGTCGCCGGCAGGGCGACCGGTCACACCTGCGTAAAGGGTCCCGAGAAAACGTACCGAAGGGATTTTCCGGCTATCGGTCGGTATCCGGACAGCATCCGGTCGACATCCGACCGACATCCGACCGGCATCCGACCGGCATCCGGTTGGCATCGTCATATCCGGTATCTGTCACCAGGTGCTTCCGGACCGCTGACGCGAGGCAGCGGCTGTTGCAAATCGAGACGCAAGGCGAGCGAATGGGGACACAAGGCGCGACGCGCCGGGCCGCGGCGGCCGGGTCGTATGCCGCTGTCCCTGTCGTCCTACTACCGACACCCTGAGAGCGCAGGCCGATGTGACGTCCATTACGCGGAGGCGTAATCTTCTGTGACTGTGCGAGGAACACCGGTTTCTGGAGATCCATCGACAACGACGTCGGCGAGTCCACAGGTACGTCAAACCGGCCGGGGGGGTTGTCCTCACCAGCCACCGTGCCCGTCCGCCAACAGTCCCGACCGGGACGCTGCGCGGGTGACGAACCGGCACTGCGATCAGGGCTGGAGCCTGCTGTGTAATGGTGTGATCCTTTTTGACGACACGGGGGAGATTCTGCCGACGGGGGGCATCATCGAACCGCGGCGGGTGCCTCCGATGCCGAGGAGCATGGTCGGCAGCGGTGCGGTTGCCACGCGGCAACCGATGGCCGTGCCCACACCACGCGTCCGGACGGTGTGAGGGGCCGCCCGGCCCGAAGCGGCCCGAACCGGCCCGTGACAATCATTCGATCAAAGGGTATGCGAGGATGACTGTCCGGGCGGGTATCCGGGTATACGGCGGCCCCGGCAGGGCCGCTCTCGAAGGGGCCGCTTCCGGAAAGTCCTGAGCAGACCCGTCTGGCTGAGCAGTGCGTAATGGTATCTTTACGCGTGGCTGATGGACGCCGCCGGGGCTGTCCGGCCGGACGGGTATGCGCGCGGGTTTTCCGCCCGTCGGCGGCCGGGGCCGGCACGCCGTCAGGCTGGAGAGCGCACGGGACGGTCATGACGTGCGGGATGGCCCTGACGTGTGCGTCGGCCTGGATCCCGCCGGTCCCCCTCCGACCGCGCCGATCGACAGCCATCTGACCGCGGCCGAGCCACCTCCGGTAGCGCGAGCAAGGTCGCTCGTCCGGGCGCCGTCAGTGTGACCGCGCGTCCGCGCATGTCCGCGCGTACGTCGGGCAGCCGGCCACGGCCTGGCGGCCTAGCGGTAGCGGTTGATGTCGTAGCGTTCCTGGAGCGGGACCAGCGTGTGCAGCGGCGCGGTCAGGCTCGCGACGGTGTCGGGGTCGAGGATGTCCTGGACGAGCAGAGCGCACGCGAGGTCCGCGCAGAGTTCCATGACCCGCTGGTCGGTGCCGACGTCCACGGAGTCGATCGTCGTGTGGCAGGACGGGCACAGCCGCCAGAAGCCCTCGGCGGCGCTGCGGCGTACCAGCGTCCACACCCGGCGGCGTCCCGTGCGCACGGCGCTGTTGAACGCGATCTGCATGGCGTCCTGGTGGGCGCTCTCGTCCCGGGTGAGCGCGGCGACCAGCAGGCGGTCGTAGGTCCGCAGGCTGTCGGCATCGTGACAGCGCCGTGACAGCGCCGGCAGTGCGGCAAGAACCCGCTTGACCTCGGATCCGAATGGGCCGAGATCTGGTTCGTGCCCGCGGCTACGGGGGTAGACAGTGCGCCAGGGCCGCAGCAGCGCCGCGTACTCCGACCGGGTGAGAACCGGCTTGGCGTAGGCGGCCGCGATCGCGTCCCGGACCGCCTTGAGCGCGGTCGCGGTGACGTTCGGGTCGACCGTCACGTAGTCGTCGATGCCGGCGAGGTCGTCGGCGTAGATGGCCGACAGGGCGTCGAACGCGGCGAGGACCTCGATGACCAGCGGCGCATCCGGTGAGAGTGCCTTGTCCCGTGCGGTGGCGAGTTGTGGCGTGTTGCGCCAGGCCGAGGCAAGCTGGTTGAGTTCGGCGTCACTGGTGTGCACGAGTTGGGCAAGGATCGCGAGGATCCCACGGAGATTGGGATGATTCTCCAGTCTGTCGATCCTACGGAAACGCAGAATCATGCCGGTTTCCCCAGCTTCGTACAGGCCATGTCACGTTTTCGTATTCCGGCGATGACGCCGAGTAGCATTTCTGTCCGTGGTGGCTCTGGCATCTGCTGTCGCGTCCGGCTGTCGGCAGCCGTCACATCGCCTCCTCACGAGGCCCTCTGGTCGCGCCTGGGGGCCAGTTGGCCACTGGTCGGCCAAAGGCCCCGTTCTTCCTGGACGTCCGACTGGGATCATAGCCGTCGGGGCGAATAGGTTGGACCATGGTCTCGGCAGCATGTACGTCGGATGAACCCTACGGCAACTGGCGCACCGATAGTAGCCGCAACGATGGTAGCCGGAGGACGCGGGCCAGCGACAGGAAAGGGGCGCGAGTGACTGTGACCGATATCTCGGCGTTGCGGGGGGTGGGGATTGCCGTCAGACGCGCGGACGGTCGGGCGGTGACCCGAAATGGCTGGCTGGACTCCCGCCACTCGTTCGCGTTCGGTCGCCACTATGATCCGGCCAACACCCATTTCGGCCTGCTGCTGGTCGGCAACGACGACCATGTCGCTCCAGGTGGCGGCTTCGCCACCCATTCACACCGGGACATGGAGATCGTGACGTGGGTGCTGGAGGGTGAGCTCCTGCACACCGATTCCACCGGGACCCATGGCACCATCCGGCCCGGGGTCGCTCAGCGTATGAGCGCCGGTACGGGGATCCTGCACGCGGAGATGAACGCGGTGGGCGCCACCGATGATTCGTGGACAGCCGATTCGTGGACAGCCGATGCCCCGGGCGCCCGTCCCGTCCCCGGCGATCCGGGCACCGTCCACTTCATCCAGATGTGGGTGACCCCCGACCACACCGGAATCACGCCCAGTTATGCCCAGCGGGACGTGACGGACGCCCTCGCCACCGGTGAACTGGTGGCGATCGCCGGCGGGGAGGGCTCGAACGCCGCCATCGACATCCAGCAGCGCAAGGCGGTCCTGCACGCGGCGCGCCTGCCCGCCGCCGGCCGGGTGCACCTGCCGTCCGCGCCGTGGGCGCACCTGTTCGTCGCGCGCGGCGCGGTCACGCTGGAGAGCGCGGGCGAACTCGATACCGGGGACGCGGCCCGGATCAGGGGCTGTGACGGGCTTGCCGTGACCGCCGAGGCCGGACCGGCGGAGATCCTGGTATGGGAGATGCACGCCGCACTGGGACGCTGACCGGTCAGCCGGCCGG
>NZ_CAAAFS010000205.1:0-3143 GCF_900634755.1 Protofrankia symbiont of Coriaria myrtifolia | reverse complement strand
TCGCCGGGGCTTCAACGCCGTGTGACACCTCCTGGTGTCACGCCTCCCGCAGCCGGTACCGGCGGATCGCGTCCTCGACGACCGTCGCCTTGATCGCACCGTGGCGGGTCAGAGCTTCCAGGGTCGCCACCGTGATCGACTCGGCGTCGACGTGGAAGTGGCGGCGCAGCGCCGCCCGGGTGTCCGAGCGTCCGTACCCGTCGGTGCCCAGGGAGGAGTAGTCCTGGGGAATCCAGCGGGAGATCTGGTCCGGTACCGCACGCATCCAGTCACTGACGGCGATCACCGGCCCGGGTGCCCCCTGCAGGAGCCGGGTCACGTACGGCCGGCGTTCCACCGAGTCCGGGTTGAGCAGGTTGTGTTCCTCGCAGCTGAGCGCCTCGCGGCGCAGCTCGTTCCAGGAGGTCACCGACCACACGTCCGCCTGTACGCCGAAGTCGTTCGCGAGCAGCTCCTGGGCGTCCAGCGCCCAGCGCATCCCGGTGCCGCTGGCCAGCAGCTGCGCACGGGGCGGCTCGGCGTCCGACGAGCCGCCCGCCGAGGAGCCGGCGTCGGGGGAGCCGGTGTCGGCCGGCGGCCGTACCGGCAGGCCCGCCTCGGCGAACGGCCGGAACAGGTACATGCCGGCGAGTACCTGCGCCGGGTCGACTCCGGCCGGCTCGGCCGGCTGCGGGAACGACTCGTTGTAGACGGTCAGGTAGTAGAAGACGTCCTCGCCGCGTTCGCCGTACATGCGGTCGAGGCCGTCCCGGACGATGTGGGCGACCTCGAAGGCGAACGCCGGGTCGTAGGCCACACACGCCGGGTTCGTCGAGGCGAGCAGCAGGGAGTGGCCGTCCTGGTGCTGAAGCCCCTCGCCGTTGAGGGTCGTGCGGCCCGCGGTGGCACCGAGCAGGAAGCCGCGGCCGAGCTGGTCACCGAGCGCCCACATCTGGTCGCCGGTCCGCTGGAATCCGAACATCGAGTAGAACACGTACACCGGAATCATGTGCACCCCGTGGGTGGCATATGCGGTGCCCGCGGCGATGACCGATCCCATCGAACCGGCCTCGTTGATTCCCTCGTGCAGCATCTGGCCGGACTCGGACTCCTGGTAGGAAAGCAGGAGCTCACGGTCCACGGCCTCGTAACGTTGGCCGTGCGGTGAGTAGATCTTGGCGGTCGGGAACATGGCGTCCATACCGAAGGTACGTGCCTCGTCCGGAATGACCGGGACGAACCGGGCGCCCATCTCCTTCGTCTTGATCAGGTCCTTGAGCAGCCGGACGAAGGCCATCGTGGTGGCCACCGGCTGCTTGCCCGAGCCCCGGCGCAGGTCACCGAAGATGGACTCCGGCGGCTGCGGGAGAGGCCGGGCGCGCACGACCCGTCGCGGCAGCGTGCCGTCCAGAGCGGCCCGCCGTTCCCCCATGTACTGGATCTCCTCCGAATCCGGGCCGGGATGGAAGTAGGGCGGCAGGCCGCTCTCCAGCTCGGAGTCGGGAATGTCCAGATAGAGCCGGTCGCGGAACTCCTTGAGATCAGCCTTGGAGAGTTTCTTCATCTGGTGCGTGGCGTTACGCGCCTCGAAGTCCTTGCCCAGCGTCCAGCCCTTGATGGTGTGGGCGAGGATGACGGTGGGCTGGCCCGCGTGCTCGGTCGCCGCCTTGTAGGCCGCGTACAGCTTGTGGTAGTCGTGCCCGCCGCGGGAGAGTTTGCGCAGCTCGTCGTCGGACAGGTCCTTGACCATACGGCGCAGCCGCGCGTCCACCCCGAAGAAATGTTCCCGGATGTACGCGCCGGACGATGTCGTATAGGTCTGGAACTGGCCGTCCGGGGTGGTGTTCATCCGGTGGACGAGCACCCCGTCGGTGTCCTTGGCCAGCAGCGGGTCCCAGTCGCGGCCCCAGACCACCTTGATGACGTTCCAGCCGGCGCCGCGGAACAGCGACTCCAGCTCCTGCATGATTTTCCCGTTGCCGCGGACCGGCCCGTCGAGGCGCTGCAGATTGCAGTTCACGACGAAGATGAGGTTGTCGAGCTCCTCGCGCGCGGCGATGCCGAGCGCGCCGATCGACTCGGGCTCGTCCATTTCGCCGTCACCGAGGAAGGCCCACACCCGGCTGCCGGAAGTGTCCTTGATCCGCCGGTTCAGCAGATAGCGGTTGAACCGGGCCTGGTAGATGGCGTGGATCGGCCCGAGGCCCATCGAGACGGTCGGGAACTCCCAGAAATCGGGCATGAGACGGGGATGCGGATAGGAGGACAGCCCACCGGGCTCGCTCTCCCGGCGGAACGCGTCGAGCTGCGCCGCGGTCAGCCGGCCCTCGAGAAAGGCCCGGGCGTAGATACCCGGCGAGGCGTGTCCCTGAATGAACACCTGGTCGCCCGAGTCGCCGCCGGGCCCGCCGGTCAGGTTGTCCTTGCCGCGGAAGAAGTGGTTGAATCCCACCTCATAGAGAGCGGCGCTGGACGCGTATGTCGCGATATGTCCGCCGACGCCGTATTCGGGCCGGTTCGCACGGCTTACCATGATGGCAGCGTTCCAGCGGACATAGGCCCGGATGCGCCGTTCGATGTGCTCGTCCCCGGGGAACCACGGTTCCTGCTCCGGCGGGATGGTGTTGATGAAATCGGTGCTGGTGAGTCCGGGCACTCCGACAGCCTTCTCCCGGGCCCGTTCCAGCAGCTTCAGCATGAGGAATCGGGCCCGGCCACGGCCCTGCTCGTCGATCACCGAGTCCAGGGACTCCAGCCATTCGCCGGTTTCGGACGGGTCGATGTCCGGCAACTGGCTGGGAAGCCCGTCGGTGATGACCGAGAACCTCCTGCCGCTGTCCTTCGCCACGTGTTCTCCCTGACGTCACTTGGTCGTTGTGCGCATGCTTCGTCGTGAGTAGGTCCTCTTCCATCGTGCTCTGCGCGGGGGGGGCTCGTCACGCTTCCCGACGTTACTTGTGGCCCACCCGGTCGAAGAACACACGATCATGATTTTTCCCGGGTGTGCGGGGCGCTGGGGAACTGACCTGGATCGACGACCATGGGTACGGACCGTCGTCGGCGCGCCGTCCGGTCCCGCGGGGGCGGCGCGCCGACGACGGTGCCTGGTTGCCGGGCCGTCAGGCCGTCCCGGCGGCACCCGGCTGCCGGCGCGGCCGGGGCGG
>NZ_CAAAFS010000204.1:0-23679 GCF_900634755.1 Protofrankia symbiont of Coriaria myrtifolia | reverse complement strand
GACGGCGTCCCCGCCGTGTGGACCGGCAGAGGCCAGGCAGACCGATCAGGTGTACGGACAGCTCAGGCCTACAGAGAGACCTGCTGCCCTTCCAGCGAGCCCGGGTAGCGGCCCCAGATTTTGTTGATCTCGTACTGGAGGTACAGCGGGCCTCCACCGACGAGCCAGAGGACGAAGGCGACACCGGCGCTCAGTTCGGGTAGGCCGGCCGCTCGCTGGGCCTGGCGGGCACGGGTGCCCAGCCGCCACACGGCCACGAACGGTGGCACGATCAGGAACGCCCCGAACGTCACCGCGAGCACCGACAGGACCGGGTTGACGTCGATCCGCCGGTCGTAGGCGTTGAGCTCCTTGTTGGTCTTGTAGACCCACACGATGCCGTAGATGCCAAGGGTGATCAGAGGCAGGCCGAGCTAGGACGCGAAGGGATTGCGCCGTTTGCCGCGGATGCCCGCGCCCACGGGTTGTGGGTGGCCGCCGGGAACAAGGGCACCCGACGTGGGGTACCCGGCCCCGTATCCGGGCTGGTCCCCGTATCCGGGGTTGTTGTGGCGGTCCCCGGGCGGGGGCTGACCGTACGGATTCGTACTGTGTGGCCCCGGCGGTTGCTGTCCGTATCCGTGTTGACCATACGGACCGAAATTCTGATCGGTCACCGTGCCCCTGCGTTTTCGTGTGCCGTTGTCTGTACATCCCTCGCGGTTTCATACACCCCTGACGGATGTGCCGATCCGGGCCGATCGGAACAACACCGGCAGACCGCCCGGCTGCCGCGCGAGGTGTCCGCTGTCGAAGGAAGCGGACACACCCATGTAACAGATGGGAGCTTGAAGCGGACGGGAGCGAGCGACGCAGGTGCATCCGGGCCGACGGGACGGGATAAATGTTACCGGCCGGGACATCTGGGCAGTAGTCCCCGGTCACATCGGCGCCGTATGACTGATCGGAAACCGCGGGAGGTGACAGGAGGTCGGCAGGAGGTCGTGGGCGGTGGCACCCGGCACGGGCGGTCGCCGGCACGAGGGATCCTGATCCAGGGGCCGAACAGATGGCATGCTGGGAACGGGTGGCCAGCCGCCCCTTATCCGAATACACACCGTTACTGTCGAGAGGATGTGCCAGTGGCCGTCGACGTGGGCAGCATCGCCCCTGACTTCACCCTGCGTGATCAGAACAACGAGGAGGTCACACTCTCGGAGTTCCGCGGGCGGCGTAACGTCGTACTCCTGTTCTACCCCCTGACCTTCACCGGTATCTGCCAGGGCGAGCTCTGCGCGGTTCGCGACGAGCTCTCGTCGTTCCAGAACGACAATGTGCAGGTCCTCGCGGTCTCGGTCGACTCGCCCTACGCTCACAAGGTGTGGGCGGAGCGCGAAGGATACGACTTCCCGCTGCTGGCGGACTTCTGGCCGCACGGCGAGGTGGCGCGCAGCTATGGCGTCTTCGAGGAGAGCAAGGGATTTGCCCTGCGGGCGACCTTCATCATCAACAAGGAGGGTGTCGTCCACTGGAAGATCGTGAACAGTCCCGGTGAGGCTCGGGACCACGCCGAATACCTCAAGGCGCTCGCCGCGCTGTAGGTTGCACCCGGTCTTTTCCGTCACATCAGGTTGCAGGATGCCGTGCTTTCGTTGTCACACCCGTCAGACCGACCCCACCCGGGGAGCCAGCCCGTGGCGGCGGGCGGTCGTGGCGGGGGAGCAGGTGCTGTTCTGCCCGCAGTGCCAGCAGACGGTCGGCTGGTCGCAGACCCTCGACCGCTGCGGCAGTTGCGGCTCGACACACCTGGCCAAGGCTCTCGGCTTGATCTCGTGCCAGGACTGCGGCCGGGAGACCTCCCCGGCACCAGCCGGTTCTGATCTTCCGGTCCGCGTTCCGGCGCCGCTGCCGGGGAGCGCGTCCGCATCGCCGGTGCCCGCGCCCCCCGAACTCAGCGCCGAGGTCGAAGCCGCCCTCGCGCGGATGCTGGGCAACAGCCTGAGATGACCGGTGACGTGTGCCCGCTCGGCCTGTCCGACCGGCGGCAGGGCCAAGCGGGCACACGCGCGGGCCAGTGGCGCGCCCGGACAGCCGGCAACACCGCGCCGGGCCCGGACGGACATTCCCCGGCACAGACGACGTCGACATCGTGCCGGGCACCGGTTTCCGTGGCACCCATCCCCCACAGCCGTGCGCTGTTGCGTACGCTTACGAGCATCCCGGGCGCGTAGCTCAGCGGGAGAGCGCTCGCCTTACAAGCGAGTGGTCGCAGGTTCGATCCCTGCCGCGCCCACGGGCTGGCTTCGGCTGCTCGCCGACCTTCGGTCGGCTTCGCCACCAGCCGCGATGTCTGCCGGGGGGCCGAGCCCCCCGTACCCCCCACGATCAACCCCCCTGGGGGTTTTGCGGCTTTGGGGGGGTTGCCGCGCCGGCGGCGGGGTGCGTTTCAGCGGGCCAGGCGGGTGATGAGCCGGTCTCCCCGGGCCAGGGCACCGGGGAGACCGCGGGAGATCAGGCCGACCAGGCGCTCACGGTTGCGGCCGTGGCGGGCGGCGAGCGGTGGGGCGGCGACAGCGGCGATGGCGGCCAGCGGGCGTCCATAGACGCTGATCTCGGCCACGCGTCCGTCCGGGTCCAGACGGAAGTGTTCGGCCAGGTCGATGTCGTGGCCGCCGATGCGTCCGCGGGCGCCGAACACGCACTCGTCGTCGCCGGTGAACACGAAGGTGCGTTCCCAGCTCTGGAAACCGGCGAGGACGTGAGACATGAGCGCGCCCACCTCTGCCCTGCCGGTGAACCGCACGGCGGTGACAGGCGAACTGAAGACGATGTCCTCGGCGTACAGGGCCATGAGCGCCGCGTGGTCACGAGATGTCATGGCTTGCGCGACCGCGTCGGCGGTCTGCCGTGGATCCATGTTCACAACACTCCCAGTAACTGGACACGGTGGTCGCTGGACAGGTCTCCTGGTCATCGGCTGAGGATGATGACGAGTAGACCAGCCAGCGCGATGGTCTGCAGGGCGGCCCGGGTCCAGATGACGCTGTCCCAGCGTTGCTGGAGGACTCGGGTGTCCGCCGGGACGGTGTGGCTGGCCGCGGCCGCGCGAAGCCGTCTGTTGATCGGTGCGCTGACGCGTACGTAGATCGCGAGCCAGGCCAGCAGCGCGGCCAGCGCTGTCGCGCCGCCGATGCGCGCGGGGTTGGTGTCGCTGGCCACGGTGGCGAGCGCCGCGGCGAGGACGGAGACCGCTCCGGGCACGGGCAGCCGGCGATCTCCGTACTCGTGGACCCGGCCGAGCAGGTCGGCCACGGAGGCGTCGGCGGCATCGACCGCGGCAGGGCGCAGGACGAGCGCGGAGAAGACGTCGGTGCCATAGATGATCGCGGCAGCCGCGACTGCGACGAGCGCGGCGGCGGTGGCCAGGCTGCTCACAACTGCCTCTTTCCGGTCGGTTTTCCAGTCGGTTCCGCTGCTGATCGGCCGCTGCGCCGAGGTGACGCCGGTGCGGGCAGGGCGCGGGTGAGGCAGTCGGTCAGCGCCTCCTCGAGCAGGGCGTGCAGCGCGGCGGAGTCGACGTCGACGCGGCCGACGACCAGCAGCGCGACCAGCCCGTGCGCCGTGGCCCACAGTTGCAGCACGTGCTGCTCGGGCTGCCGGTCGCCAGCGGCGGCGAGCAGCCCGGTCAGGACGTCGCCGACGGCTTGCCCCTCGACCCAGGTGTCGGCGGCGGGCATGCGCACGCCGCCCAGGCCGTACATGAGCTGGTACAGGTCGGGTTCGGTCAGGGCGAAGTCGAGGTAGGCGTGTGCGGCCCGTCGGATGGCCGCGACGTCCGGGACGTCCGTGTCGGACGTCGCGGCGGCGGATTCGGCCGCCGGCCGCCGGCTTGCGGTGTCCATCGCGTCGCGCAACCGGGTGAATCCGTCGCGGATGAGGGTGAGCAGAATGTCGTCACGGCCGGTGAAGTAGCGGTAGGCGAAGTTTGCGGAGTAGTCGATGCGCTCCGCCAGTCGCCGCATGGTCACCGTCTCCCAGCCCTCGCTTCGCGCCAGTTCCCGCGCGGCGGACAGGATCGACTCGCGGGCGGCGGCCCGTTCCCGCTCCCGGCGCCGCTGCGCACGCGTCGGCGCCGGGTCGTCCTGCGCGTCGATCGTCATTGGTTGTCGGCGTCCCCGGTCAACTGTGCGAAGAACGCCTGCCCGTCGAGCTGGTCCCAGTGCTCCACGGCCATACCGTCGACCACGCGCCAGATGTCGATCGAATGCATCACCACCGGGCGCCCGGTCGGTGGCAGGCCCATGAAAGGGCCCTGGAACGTCGCCCGGTAGGTGAATCTGCCGGCGACCCGATCTCCGTCGACGAGGACGTCGTCAAGGCTGACCTCGGTGTCCGGGAACGCGGCGAACCACTGTGTCCAGAACGCCCGGTTCGCCTCGCGCCCGTCCTCGACGAACGCGTTGTGGTTGATGTAGTCCGCCGCGATGAAGCCGTCGACCGCGTCCGGATCGTGATCGTTCATCAGGTCGGCGAACGCGTGCGCGACCGTCCCGGGCCGCCGTCGCGTGCTGCTCGTGGTCATGGTTCCCCTCCGGCTATCATGGTTACGCTGTAACCAGCGTGTACGCTGTAACCAGATCAGTCAAGGGTGAACGAGGCGGACCGCGGGAAGCCTTACGGATCGCTGAACGTGGCCGGTGTTGGGGTCGCGATGGTGACTTGATGACTCCGAGGAATCGCGTGCTACCGGAGAGTGCCTGTTCGTGGTCTGCGCCTCGTTGGACGGCGGGCTGGCGAATTCCGTCTCGTCAGGTTGTCTGCCAGGCGGTGAGGAGTTCGGCTGGGCCGTAGGTGGCGGTGAGACCGGTGGCGGTGACTCCGCCGCGGCTGACCGCGACGAGGGGGAGCGGCTCGTCGGTGAGCGCGGCCCGGTATTTCTGTAGCACCGCGAGGTCGTGGTGGTCGAACGCGGAGCGTTCCAACCATTTGATGGAGCCGAGGAAGTAGAGCTCCTTGGCGACCGGTTCCCGGTCGGCGCCGACGATATCGATCTGGATGGTGTTCGGCCGGTTCCAGTAGGAGCCGACGGCGGGGGCGGCGGGCAGCGTCTGGTCGGGCAGCAGGCGGGCGATGGAGTCGCGCAGGAGCGGTTCGACCGCCCGGCCGCGCCAGGACGTCCACCCGTCGCGGATCCGGGCCAGGGTGAGGTCGCCGCGGCGGCGTTCGATCTCCGGCAGGTACGGGCCGATGAACCGTAGCCAGAACCGCAGGTAGGGGTCGGTGACCTGGCCAAGGATGTCCGGAGGGGGTCGTCGCTGTGTCGATCAGAGTGGGCCGGGCGGTCGGCCTTGGGGTCGGGCCTGTTAGTTTCGGATTCGTCAGTTACGGTGGGACATTCGGTGGACCACTGAGCGCGGCCGGTGGTGGGGTGCCATGGCGGTGACTGGATGACTTCGACGCATCGGGTGCCACCGGAGATGTTCCGGTTCGCGACCGAGCAGAACGTCGACCTGTACACGGCGATCCTGCACGTCTTCGGTGAGGCGAACGAGCGGCTGGAGACCGCGCTGGGGCTCGACGGCATCTCCGACCGGCTGGCGTCCGTCGGCTTCTTCCGCGAGCTCGGTCCGGACGAGCTTGGCCGCGCGCTCGCGCAGCTGGGCAAATGGCGGCTGCTGGACGTCATCCAGAACCACGGCGCGGACTACACCACCGCCGCCGAGTACGAGCGCGGCAACCTGCAGTACTCGCTGACGCGACGCGGGGAGGCCGCGTTCGCGGGCGTCCAGCACGCGCTGGCGGTACTCGCCTCGGCGGGCGCGTTGCAGACCGCCGTCCTGGACGCCATCGTGGACCGGCTGGACACGCTGTACGCGCTGATGGCCGACGAGGCCTCGCCGAACCGCAGGATCTTCACGACGCTCAGTGAGCTTGAGGGCCACCTTGAGGCTCTCCGGGTGAACACCAAGCAGTTCAACGGTGAGCTGCAGCGGCTCCTGCGGGCCGAGAACGCCGATCTTGACACCTTCCACGAGGTCAAGCGGGCCACCGTCGCCTACCTGCAGGAGTTCGTCACCGATCTCGATCACCGGTCGCACGAGATCCGCGAGGCGATCCGGCGGGTGGAGTCCCGCGGTGTCGGCGCGTTACGCGGGCGCGCGCTGCTGGGCGCGGAGCTCTCGCCGATCGGTGGGGACGATCCGGCGCCGGCCTGGCTGGAGCACCGCCGGCTGCGCTGGGAGGGCCTGCGGCTGTGGTTCGACCCGGACGGCGGTGCGCGCCCGCGGGCGGAACAGCTGCACACGGTGGCGCGGCGGGCGATCGTCGCCCTGCTCGCGGCCCTGGAACGCATCGGCGAGTCCCGACGGCGGTCGTCGAGCGCGGCCCGCGACTTCCGCGTGCTCGCGCACGCGTTCGCCGCCGCTCCCGCCGAGGACGACCTGCACCGGCTGTGGGGCGCGGCGTTCGGGCTGGCCCCAGCCCGCCACGCGCACCTGCGGCACGCCGACGCCGAACTGGTGCCGACCGGCGTGAGCTGGGCGGACGCCCCCTCGGTGGAGGTGTCGACGCTGCTGCGGCGCGCGGGCCGGGTGGAGCGCTTCTCCCGGACCGGCCGGGTCCGTGACGTCACGGCCGTCCGGCGTGCGCGCGAGGAGCGGGCGCGGCGGGAGCGCGCCGAACTGGAGGCCATCTGGCGGCGGCTGAGAACGGACGGGCCGATCCGCCTGTCCGCGGTGGCCGAGCTCGGCCATGAGGAGCTGTCATACCTGCTGGACCTGCTGGGGCATGCGCTCGACGGGCCGCTGGACAGCTCGGGCGCGCGGCGGGCCACGACGTCCGACGGGCGGGTCGAGATCGTCGCGCGGCCGACGGATGACGGCAGGCTGGCGATGATCCGTACCCCGCGGGGTGTGCTGACCGCCCCGGACCACGTCGTCGAAATCATCCTCGTCGGCCAGCGCGCACGTCCCAGCGAGGCCGCGCAGTGAGCTCGTCGGCGAACCAGCACGTCCAGGACGAGCGCGTCGACGTCGCCCGGGGCATCCGGCTGCTGCTCGGCAGCCCGTTGCTGACGGCGGCCGGCCGCCCGGACGCGTTCGCGGTCGTGCGGCGGCGGCGCAGGCCGATCGCGGACTGGTTCGACTACTTCTGCGGATGGCAGCTCGTCGTCGAGCCGCGGGCCGGCTACGCGCGGCTGGTGAAGATCCGTTCGGAGCCGGATCCGTCGCGCCCGGCGCGCCGGCCGCGGTCGACGCGGGCCCCGTTCGACCGGAGCAGGTACGTGCTGTTCTGTGTGGTGGCCGCCGAGCTGATGGCCGGTCCGGTCACGACGATCGGGCTGCTGGCCGACCGGGCTGCCTCGGCCTGCGCGGCGGACGGCGCCCTGCCGCCCTTCGACACCGCCAGCCGCGCCGGGCGGATGGCCTTCGTCGACGCGCTGAAATTCCTGGAGTCCCTCGGCGTGGTCAGCGCGGTGGACGGCGTCACCGAGGCCTATGTGCAGTCCGAGGACGCGAAGGTCCTCTACCGCGTCGACACCACCCGCCTGGTGCGGCTGCTCGCCGCACCGGTCGCGCCGTCACGGGTGGTCACCGCCGGCGCGTCCGTGGCGCCCGGCGCCGGTGACGCGCCCGCCACGCCCACTGCGGACGACACTCCCGACGATGCCGGGAAGGCCGGCGCGGCCCCGCCCCCGAACCAGGAGCTGATCGACATCGACGTGCTCATCGCCGACATGCTCGTCGAGACCCGTTACGGGGACGCCGCGGCCGAGGCCCCGACGGTCTCCGACTCCCGGCGCAATCTCTGGCTGCGGCATTCGGTGATCCGACGCCTGGTCGACGACCCGGTCGTCTATCGCTGGCAGCTCAGCGCGGCGCAGCTGGCCTATCTCGCCACGCCGACGGGCCGCACGATGGTCCGCCGGGCCGCCGAGCTGGCAGGCTTCGAGCTGGAGGAACGAGCCGAGGGATATCTGTTCGTCGACCCCGACGGCATCGCGACCGACAGCCGCTTCCCCGACGACGCGAGCAGCGCAAAGATCGCTGGCCTGATGCTGCTCGACGCGCTGCGGGCCGCGCCGGCCGGGCTCACGATCGAACAGCTGGCCATCGAGGCGGGGCGGATACTCGCGGGGCTGCCGTCCTGGGCGAAGAGCTACCGTTCCGAGGAGGGCGCGCACCGGCTCGCGCGGGACGCGGTCACCGAGCTTCGGATGTTCGGGCTCGCCGCGCTGGACACGGGCCACACCGGCGCCTCCGCCGTCGTGCGGGCCCTGCCCGCCGCGGCACGATACCGCGACCACCGCGAGGATCGGTCGCGCCTCACGGACGTGGCGTCATCCGCCGCGAAGGCTGCCACCGGGGATGTCACAGCCACCGGGGATGTCTCAGGGGGCGCTGAGCGGGACGTCGCGTCGGGCGGGCAGGCGTGAGCATGAGCGTGACCAGGCTGCCCGTTCGCCCGGCTCCGGCCGACGCCCAGGCCCGGGTGGCCCGCTGGCGGCCACAGCGCGCCGGGATCGTCAACGTCTGGCGCTACTACGACGAGACGTTCCACTTCCACCGTGGCCGGCTGCTGCTGCGCGGTCGTAACGGCACCGGCAAGTCCAAGGCGCTGGAGCTGCTGCTGCCGTACCTGCTCGACGCGAACCTGCAGGCCAGGCGGCTGTCGACGTTCGGCGGGCCGGAACGCACGATGCACTGGAACCTGATGGGGGACGGCGCGAGCGGCCAGACCCGCGTCGGCTACGTCTGGATCGAGTTCCGTTTCGGTGCTCTCCCCGAGACCGGCCCGGCCGGCCCGACCGGCCAGCCGAGCCCGGTGCGGCCCGTCGGTGACGGTGACGGCGAGGGCGGTGGACCGGCCAGGCCCAATGGGTCCGATGAACGTTGGTTCACCTGCGGCGCGCGGCTACAGGCGTCCGTGCACACGGCCTCGGCGACAGCGGACTACTTCACGACCACCAGCCGGATCGGGCTGCCCGGTGGCCTGAGCGTGGTCGACGAGGCGAACGCCCCGCTGACGCGCAAACGGCTGGAGGCGGAGCTGGGTGACACGGGCCAGCTGTACCCCACCGCGGCCGACTACCGGGCGGCGATCCGCGCCGAACTGTTCGGCGGCCTGAGCGAGCAGCGCTACAGCGGGCTGATCACCGCGATGCTGCAGCTGCGGACGCCCAAACTGTCGGAACGGCTCGACCCGTCGCTGCTGTCGACGCTGCTGTCCCGGGCGCTGCCGCCGCTCGGGGGAGCCGAGATCGCTGAGCTGGCCGAGGGATTCGAGCGCCTGGACCGACAGCGGGAGAGCCTGCGCCGGCTCGACGAGGAGGTCGAGGCCGCGCGGGTACTGGCCGACCGGCAGCGAGCCTATGCCAGCCGGGTGCTGCGCGCGGCCGCCGCCGACCTCATCTCCGCCACCAGCACCCTGGACGCGCTGACACGCACGGCCCGGGAAAGCCAGGAGGAGTACGACCGGGTCGTCGTCGAGCGCGAGGCGCTCGACGAGCGCATCACGGCCGCCGAAACCGACCGCGGGACGCTGCAGGCCCGGGTCGAGGGCCTGCAGGTCAGTGACGCCTACCGGGCCGGTGGGCGGCTCGACGAGCTGCGCGGCCAGATCCGGGCGGCACAGCGACGCGCCGCCGACACCCGCGAGCAGGCCACCGGGGCGCAGGAGCGGGCGCGTGTCGACAAGGCCACCGCCACCCGGACGGCGACGGGCGCGGCCCGTGCCGAGGCCGAGCTTGCGTCCGCGCGGGAGACGGCCCGCCCCGCCGCCGACCGGGCGGGCATGACCGCGACCTACCAGCAGCTCGCCGCCGTCACCGAGCGCGCCGCCGGCGCCGGGGAGGACCGCGAGGACGTCGCCGCCGCCTCGTGGAGTGCCGCGGCGACGCGGCCCCGGTCGTTGCTGCGCGCGGCGGTCGAGGCCCGAGGCCGTCAGATCGGCGCCGTACGCCGTGCGCTGGGTGAACACCGGTCCGCGGTCGACACGCGGACCACGGCGGAGCGGAACCTGGAGCGGGCCCGCCAGGAACTCACCGCCGCGACAGCGGCTCGGCGCGATGCCCGCGTGGCATACGAGGACGCGCGGGAGGCCCTCGGCGAGGCGCTGGCCCGCTGGGCCGCCGGCTGCGCGCAGCTGCGGTTCACCGACCCGGGGGCGCTGCGCGACGCGGCCGAGTCCGAACCCGACGTCCTGCGCCTCGTCGAGGAGACCGCCGGCCCGCTGCTCGAGGCGATCGCCGCCCGGTCGGCCGAGCTGGCCCGGGAGCACAGGGACCGCGGCGCCGAACGGGACGCGCACACGGCGGAGCGGGACCGGCTGCTGATCCTCACCGAGCTGCCGCCGTCCGTCCCGCCGACCAGGACCGCCGACCGGGCCGGGCTGCCCGGCGCGCCACTGTGGCGGCTGGTGTCCTTCCGCGACGGCGTCACCCCGGCCGTCCAGGCGGGCATTGAGGCGGCGCTGGAAGCCGCCGGGCTGCTCGACGCCTGGGTGTTCCCGACGGGCGGGCTCACCGTCCCCGGGCACGACACGGTCATCGACGTCGACCAGATGGCCTCCGCGCCCGCGGGCGGGCTGGGCGCGGTGCTCACACCCGAGCCGGACGCGAAGGTGCCGGCCGAGCGGGTGCTGCGCCTGCTCGCCGGGATCGCCGTCGGTACCACCGCGCCCGACGGCCACCCGGTCGCGGTCGGTGCCGACGGCACCTGGCGGCTGGCGGCGGCCCGGGGCAGCTGGTCGAAGCCGGAGCCCGCCCACATCGGGGCGCTGGCGCGTGACCGGGCTCGCCGACGCCGTGTCGACGAGCTGACCAGGCTGATCAGCCAGCTGGACGACGTTCTCGCCGGCATCGGCCGGGAACTCGGCGAACTCGGCGCCCGGCGGGAACGGATCGCGGCGGAGCGCCGCGCCCGGCCGAGCCACCGCGCGCTCGACGACGCGCGCGGCGCGCTGGAGGCCGCGGACGCGGCGGTGGCGGCCCGTGACGACGTGGTCAGCCACCGGCTGGAGGAGGTCCGGGAAGGCGAGGACGCGGTGCGCGCCGCGACCCGTGCCCTGACCGCGGCGGGCGCCGAGCACGGGCTGCCGACCGACACGGACGCGTTGGAGGCGGTGCAGGACGCCGCGACGGCCTTCCACCGGCTGGCGGACGGCTGGCTCGACTGCCACCAGCGGGCCACCGCCGCCCGAGACGCCGCGGTGGCCGCGGCGGGGGTGGCCACCAGGTCCCAGGAGAGCGCGCTCGGGCTCGCCGCGACGGCGGCCGAGGCGGCGGGGGAGACCCAGCGCCTGCGCGCGAAACTCGACGGGATCGAGGCCGCGATCGGGCCCGAGTATCGGCAGGTCCTCGACGAGATCGCCGGCGCCCGGCGCCGGCTGGAGGAACTGGCGAAACAGCGCGTGATGATGGAGCAGTCAGGGCGCGCGCTGGAGCGCCGCGTCGGCGAGCTGGACGAGCGGCGTGTCGTGGACGCGGACCGCCGCGAGGTCGCCGTCGCCGAGCGTGACAGCCGGGCGAACCGGTTTCGGCACCTCGGGGCCGGCAGCCTCGCCGCGGACACGCGGCTCGATCTCCCGCTCGCCGGGCTGGACGGGGTGCGCCCCACTCTGGAGGCCGCCCGCGCGGTCGCGGCCAGGCTCACGACCACCCCGTACGCCAGGCAGAACCTCAAGGAGGCCGAGACCCGGCTGACCGACGCCGTGCACCGCAGCCGGCAGGCACTCGCGGACCGGGCCGAGCTGGTCCTGGAGCCGGACGAGGACATCCAGATCCTCACGGCGGCCGTCGACGGGATCCGTGTCGGTGCCGCCCATCTGCACGACGCTGTCCGCGACGAGCGGGAGCGCTCCCGCGCCGAGATCACCGAAGGTGAACGGGAGTTGTTCGACCGGACGCTCACCGGCAACACCCGCCGGCACGTCGCCGACCGGATCCGGCAGGCGAACGCCCTCGTCGCGGACATGAACAGCCGGCTGGAGAAGGTACGCACCGCCTCCAGGACCGCCGTCCAGATCCAGTGGCGGGTCGACCCGGCCCTGCCCGCCGCGACCCGTGGCGCCCGCGATCTGCTCCTGCGGGACCCGAGCCAGCTCACCAAAGCCGACCATGAGGCGCTGCACGAGTTCCTGCGCGGCCGGGTCGACGACGCCCGTGACGACGACACCGCGACCGGCTGGGAGGAACAGCTCCTGCGGGTGTTCGACTACACGGCCTGGCACCAGTTCATCGTCCGCGTCGACCGCGGCAACGAGCGGGGCTGGCAGCCGCTGACCAAGAAGCTGCACGGCGCGCTGTCAGGCGGTGAGAAGGCGATCGCCCTGCATCTGCCGCTGTTCGCGGCGCTCGCCGCGCACTACCAGTCGGCGCCGATCGCCCCGCGCCTGATCCTGCTCGACGAGGTCTTCGTCGGTGTCGACACGACCAACCGTGGCCAGGTGTTCGAGCTGCTCGCCTCGCTCGACCTCGACCTGATGATCACATCTGACCATGAGTGGTGCATGTACCGCGAGCTCGACGGGATCGCGATCCACTCTCTCATCACCGGGGACGGCAGCGACGACGCCGTGACGACGGCCCGCTTCACCTGGGACGGCCTGCGCCTGACGGACGCGGACGGCCAGCCGCTGTGACCAGCCAGGCCGACACGGCCACGGCAACCGGCCGGGCCCACACGGCCGCTGTGACCGGCCGGGCCGCCGCCGGTACAGCCGGTGCAGGCGCGGGCGGGGCTTCCCGCGTGGCCGCCGGGCTGGACCGACCGGCTCTTGCCCCGCTGTGGCGGGCGTTGCACGCTCGCCTCTCGAGCGGACGACCCGTCACCTCCCTGCGCATCGGACCGCTCGACGACGACCAGCGGACCGCCCTCGCGGACCTGCTGGGGCTGGACCGGCTGCCGGGCAGCGTCACCACCGTCCACCTCGACCGCCTCGACACGCTCCTGCGCACGTCGTTCGGCCTCGACGCGCGCACCGTGGCCGAGGCACTGCACGGCCCGCTCACCGACCGGGCGGCGTCCCGGGCCACAGCGGCGCGCGCCCGGCGTGACCTGTGGGAATGGCTGTGCGCGCAGCCCGTCGTCGCCGCCGAACCCGCGCTGCTGGCCTGGGTCGCGGACGTCCGGCGGGCGGGCGTCGTCGACGGTTCGGTGGACACGACGCGCGCGCTGCTCGACGCGGCGCTGCGCGTCCTGGCCAGGCTGCCGGCGGACGGCCAGCCGCTGCCCGCCTTCGCGGACGCGGTCGTCGGGCGCACCCATGCCCTCGACGACGGGACGCGGCTGTCCACCCTGGTCCTGCGCGCGCTGGCCGCGATCTACGGTGTCGCGCCGCCGGCCGGTGCGGACGAGCGCCGCGCGCTCTGGGAACGCGCCGGGGTCGCCAGCGACGCGCTGTCCGCCCAGGTGCTCGTCGCGGGCCTGCGGCCAGTTGGTGACGACCCGCTGAGCCGCGCGCTGCGGCTGTGGGCCGAGGCCGGGCAGGCCAGCGTCGTCACGTTGGCCCAGGTCCGCGCCTGTCCGGGGCTGCGTGTCGTCGCGCGGCGGGTGTGGGTCGTCGAGAACCCCTCGCTGGTCACCATGGCGATCACGCGGTTCGGTGCCGCGTGCCCACCGCTGGTCTGCACCGCTGGCTGGCCCTCCAGCGCCGCGGTCACGCTGTTGCGCCAGCTGGCTGCATCAGACGCGGACCTGCGCTATCACGGCGACTTCGACGGCGACGGCCTACGGATCGCCGCGCACGTCATGACGCGGACCGGCGCCAGGCCATGGCGGATGGCCACCACCGACTACCTCGCCGCGGTTGCGGCCATGCCATCTGCGGCCATGCCATCTGAGGCCGTGCGGGCTGAGGCCGTGCCGGCCGCAGCCGATCACCCGGCCGCCGCGGCCCCGGCGGGATCCACGGGCGTGGCCCGGCCGGGCCACGTCACCGACGCGCCCTGGGACCAGGACCTTGCAGCCGCCCTACGCGCCCGGGACATCGCGGTCCCGGAAGAACGGCTCGCGGACATCCTCCTCGCCGATCTCGCTGGTGACGTCCGTGCCGGTGATGGCCGGTCGCACCGATCGCATGATCTTCATGGCGACTCGCGGGCGGGCGGACCGGTCGCCCTGACCGAAGCGCCGGACTGATCCGAATTTACGATCTTGCCTAAGAGTCATCGGGGATGGTCTGGACGATCTGGCTCCAGAGTGTTCGACAACCCGTTGATCTGGTCGCGCCGAGATCCTTTTGGAATCTTTGTCTACTGCAACAGGCGGCCGTCACAATGGAACCACGCCGATCACTCTAGAAATGCCCTACCGGGATGTCTGCCGCTGGCTGCCGTGAGATCACCCGTGCGGGATGTCGCGTTCGTGCTCTGGAAGAATGCGCATGAATCCGGTGCTGGGCCCGGGTTCCGAGGCGCCCGTAGGGTGTCCCGAGCCAAGCTGACGTCCATGGAGATGCTGTGAGCGAGCAGGGCGACAACGCCGAATGGGACTTCACGTCGGTGGTACCCGCCGATGACCAAGCGCCCTCGACAATCGACACGACCGTGCCGCATTCGGCCCGGATCTGGAACTACTGGATGGGCGGCAAGGACAACTATCCGGTCGACCGGGAGGCCGGCGACGCCTACGTCGCCGCTTTTCCCGGCATTGTCCCGCTGGCCAAGCAGTCCCGGCAGTTCCTCATCCGTGCTGTCAGTTACCTGGCCGGCGAGGCGGGTATCCGTCAGTTCCTCGACGTCGGCACCGGTCTGCCGACCCTGGACAACACCCATCAGGTCGCCCAGCGTATCGCCCCGGAATCCCGCATCGTCTACGTTGACAACGACCCGCTCGTGCTGGCACACGCCCGCGCCCTGCTGGTCAACACCACGCCGGAAGGCGTGACGACCTACGTCGACGCGGACTTCCACAACCCGGACCAGATCGTGTCCGACGCCAGGAACGTGCTGAACTTCACCAAGCCGATCGCGGTCATGTTCATGGGTTCCCTCGGTCACGTCGCCGATGTCGACGAGGCGCTGTCGATCGTGAAGAGAGTGGTGGCCGCCGTTCCGTCCGGCAGCTACCTGGTGCTGTGGGACAGCACCGACACCAGCGAAGGATTCGACGAGGCCCAGCAGGGTTACGACGACACCGGCGCGGTTCCCTATGTCCTGCGCACCCCGCAACAGATCACTCGTTTCTTCGAGGGCCTGGAACTCGTGGAGCCGGGCGTGGTGTCGATCTCGTCGTGGCGGCCGGACCCCAACAACCCCGGCGAACCGGTGGACGGACACGGCGCCGTAGCCCGAAAGCCGTAGGCGTCCGCCCCGCCTCTGACAGCCGGAAAGACCGACAGCCGGGGGATCGGGGCACGCGCCCGTGCTGCCCGATCCCCCTCGCCGACACCACGCCGGGGGCAGGGCGCGGTGACGAGAACAATTCAGTTTCCGAGGGACGGAGGCCAGTTCGCCACAGCGACTCAGGCGGACTCCGGCGCCTGGTTATTCGTAGTGGTAACGGCAGGAGATGATGATGATCTCGCCGGGTTCGACTGCGTAGACGAGGCGGTGCTCGTCGTCGATGCGGCGGGAGCGCAGACCGGCGAGGTTGTTACGCAGAATCTCAGGCTTGCCGATACCTGAACCGTCGGGGTCCCTTTTGATATCAGCGATCAGGGTGCTGATGCGTTTGAGCGTCCTGCGGTCCTGGGTCTGCCAGTAGAGATAGTCCTCCCAGGCGTGGTCGGTCCAGCTGAGCTTCAAGCGTCCGGGCTCAGGTCGCGCTCCCTGGCGTTACCAGTACGCCACTGGTCGATACTCTCCGTCAGTCGCTTGGCGTTGGCGGGGGAGCGTAGCAGGTAGTTGGTCTCCATGATCGAGTCCCAGTCCTCCTTGCTGACCAGAACCGCGTTGCCGTGCTTGGAAACGATCTCGACGGGGGCGTGGTCGGCGTTGACCCGCTCGATGAGCGGGAACAGGGTCTTGCGCGCCTCGCTCGCACTGATCGCGGCCGTCATGTCATCCCTCCGCCCTCCAAAGCAAAGCTGTACCACATATGGTACCAGTCTGGCGGGGCGTGTGCCTCCATGGCGACGACGGGTCGGTGGCCGGGCAGCGAGCCGGCCCCACGCCGATCGAGCCCCACGCTGACGCTGGTCGGCGAGACCGCGTTCGTCCAGCTCACAGGAGGCGTCGAGGGCAGTCGGAAAGGTAGATCAGGAGTGCAGGTCGAACTCGCCGTCGGGCAGGACCCCGGCGACGTAGGCGAAGGCGCCCCGGTAGGTGATGTCGGTGCGGGCCAGCTGGGGCCAGCGCTGCCGGGCGTGGTCGAGCAGCCGCAGCCGGATCGAGGACCGCGTGGACTCCGGGATCGCCGCCATGGCCACCAGCGTGCCTGCACCCGCCGGATCGTTATGATCCACCGCTTCCTTGTCTGCCCTACCTGGCCCCGGAGTGTGTGATGCCGTCGTCGTGAAACTGCGAGCATACGAAGCCACGCTGCGGACGGCGACGGACTGCCGGATCATGTGGGCGGCACTCGACCCGCGTGGTGGACGTATCGATCAGCCGAGCCGGGTCGAGGGTCTTCAGTTGGCTGACATGGCCGCGTCGGCGACCTTCCCCGCCTTCGAGCAGGACCAGTACGGCAACACCGAGGATCGGTATCTGCGAGAGTTGGCGCCTCGGCTCTCAGGTACTCGGTGCTGAGCGGTTCACCCGGGCGCTGACCGACGCGATCACCGACCCGGCGGTGCGTGCGCTGCTGGACCAGCTTGGTGACCGTGTGGACGGGTCTGTCAGCCGGCTCCCCGGTGCTGTCGATCAGGCTGTCGACAGCACCGAGGTTCTGATGCACCCGTCGCGCTGCCGTGCCGCGGCGGCGATCCTGGGGTTCCAGTATTCGGATCGACACCGCTCCGCGGAGCCTGTCCGATGGCGGAGCTGAGGATTCGGGATGCGACAGGGTCTGCCGGCAGAGGCTGTCGCGGCCGTCAGAGGGCGAAAAAATGGATCTTGATGCCTATGGAGTCGGCGAGATGGTTCAGGTCCTCCGGGTCGCTGGTGACCACGGATGCCTGATGCTGGACCGCGGTGGCGACAACGATTGCGTCCACGACGTCGGCGGTCTGTGAGCTGCCGCAGGCGATACCGGCAGCGCGACCGGTGCGCTCGTCGTCGGGGCGGATATCGCAGCCCTTGAGCAGCCGGGAGATCTGATGCTGAGGACCCCCGCGCCATGCCTGGGCGAGGACCACCACGGGCACGATCGGGCGGATGTGGGCGGCGGTCAGTTCGTCGTGCAGGGCCAGCAGGGCGGGGCTGCGCCGTTCGGCGGCCAGTAACGCGCCAGTGTCATAAACAACCGTGCGCATTATCCGGCTGCCTGCCAGGGTTCGTCGTCGAATAGTCCGGCCTCTGCGAGGAATGCGCGGGCGCGCTGCCGGAACTCTTCGGGCAGCTTGCCGTGTTCGCTTTCGTACTCGGCGACCAGCTCCTGTGCGGCGGCCCTGCCGGCGGCATACAGGGTGGCTGCGCGGGCTTTTTCGACGGCGGCCTCGGTCAGCCATGTGGATACCGGCTTGCCCTCTTCCGCGGCCGCTGCCTTGATCGTCTCCTCGACCTCGGATGGCACCGAGATCGACAGCTTGCGTACACCCATGATCCTAGTGTAATGCCTGGTAGGAAGATCTTCCTACCGTATCCAGTGGTCCTGACGGGGTCCGCCGATGGGAAGAGGGGTTGTCGAGATGGGGGCGGAGGGCGTTGGGATCCGGGAGATCGACGGATCGGGGGTGGGTACCGATACGCTCATCGTCGTGCTGAGAACGCTCGACCTGCGTGGAAGTCTGCCGTCACCGCCACGGGTACGCGGGCTGCTGCCCCGCGCCGCGCTGGACGTCGACGCAGCGCTGGAAACGGTCCGCCCGGTCTGCGACGACGTGCGTGACCGGGGGGACGCCGCGGTCCTCGACGCGGGGGAGCGGTTCGACGGGGTGCGGCCGGCCTCGGTCCGGGTCGCCGCGGACGCGCTGGCCGCCGCGTTGGACGGCCTCGACCCGCGGGTACGGGACGCCCTTGAGGAGGTGATCCGGCGCACCAGGCTGGTGCACCGCGCCCAGCGCCGCGAACCGGTGACCATCGACGTGGCCCCGGGCACCAGGGTGACGGAGCGTTGGATCCCGGTGCAGCGGGTCGGCCTCTACGTGCCGGGCGGGCGGGTCGCCTACCCCAGCAGCGTGGTGATGAACGTCGTGCCGGCGCAGGAGGCCGGGGTCGGCTCCCTGGCGCTGGCGTCGCCACCGCAGGCGGAGTTCGGCGGTCTGCCGCATCCGGTGGTCCTCGCCGCCGCCGCGCTGCTGGGCGTGGACGAGGTGTATGCCGCCGGCGGCGCCCAGGCGATCGCGATGTTCGCCCACGGGACGTCCAGCTGCCCGGCGGTGGACGTGGTGACCGGGCCGGGCAACATCTACGTGACCGCGGCGAAGCGGCTGCTGCGCGGCCTGGTCGGAGTGGACGCCGAGGCCGGACCGACCGAGGTCGCGATCCTCGCCGACGACACCGCGGACCCCGCCCACGTCGCCGCCGACCTGATCGCCCAGGCCGAGCACGACCCGATGGCCGCCTGCCTGCTGGTCACCCCGTCGAGAGACCTGCTCGACGCGGTCGAGACCGAACTCGACAAGCAGGTCGCGGTGACCCGCCACCAGGAACGGGTACGCACGGCACTGACCGGCCAGGGGGCGGCGGTGCTGGTCGACGACGTCGACGAGGGCCTGGCGGTGGTCGACGCCTGGGCCGCCGAACATCTGGAGATCCAGACCGCGGACGCCGCGGCCGTCGCCGGCCGGGTCCGCAACGCCGGGGCCGTGTTCGTGGGGGTATGGGCACCGGTGTCGCTGGGGGACTATCTCGCCGGCTCGAACCACGTCCTGCCGACGGGCGGTACCGCCCGGCACAGCGGTGGGCTTTCGGTGTCGGCGTTCCAACGGCAGGTTCACGTGGTGGAGTGCGACCGTGACGCTCTTGCCGAGGTGGCGCCCAGAATCGCCGCGCTCGGTGGCGCCGAGGATCTCATCGCCCACGTCGACGCGGTGGAGGTGCGGCTGCGATGACCACGACAGGATCGGGATCGGGATCGGGACCGGCGAGCGGAGCCGGCCCGGGGCCGGACGGTGCGGCCGGCGGCCGACCCACGCCCGCCGGCCGCGGCCGCCCGGTGCGCTCGCCCACGCTCGACGAGCTGCCGCTGCGGGACGACCTGCGCGGCATGGTGCCCTACGGCGCGCCGCAGCTCGACGTCCCGGTGCTGCTCAACACCAACGAGAACCCGCACCCGCCGTCCGTCGGGCTGGTGGACGCCCTGGGCAAGGCCGCCTCCCTCGCCGCCACCGAGGCCAACCGCTATCCGGACCGCCAGGCCGAGGCGCTGCGCGCCGACCTGGCCTACTACCTGACTCCGGACGCCGGTTTCGGCCTGCGCACCGACCAGGTGTGGGCGGCGAACGGCTCGAACGAGGTGCTCCAGCAGCTCTGCCAGGCCTTCGGCGGGCCGGGCCGGGTCGCGCTGGGGTACGAGCCGTCCTATTCGATGCACCGGCTGATCGCGGTGGCGACCGCGACCGGCTGGGCCGGTGAGCGCCGCGAGCCCGACTTCACCCTCGACCCGGACGCGGTCGCCGCGACGATCCACCGGTACCGGCCGTCCCTGGTCTTCCTGGCGTCGCCGAACAACCCCACCGGCACCGCGCTGCCGGTGGAGGTGGTGCTGGCCGCGTGCGCGGCGGTCGGTGAGACCGGCTCCGGCATCGTGGTCGTGGACGAGGCGTACGCGGAGTTCCGCCGCGCCGGGGTCCCCAGCGCGCTGACCCTGCTGCCGTCCCAGCCGCGGCTGGTGGTCACCCGGACGATGAGCAAGGCGTTCGCGCTGGCCGGCGCCCGCATCGGCTACCTTGCCGCGCACCCGGCGGTGATCGACGCGCTGCAGCTCGTGCGCCTGCCGTACCATCTGTCGACCTTCACGCAGGCGGTCGCGCGCACCGCGCTCGCACACGCCGACGAGCTGCTCGCCACGGTCGAGGCGGTCAAGGCGCAGCGTGACCGGCTGGTGGCCGAGCTGACCGGGCTCGGCTGCGCGGTGGCGCCGAGCGACGCGAACTTCGTCCTGTTCGGCCGCTTCACCGACCAGCGGGCGGCGTGGCAGGGGCTGCTCGACGCGGGCGTGCTCGTCCGGGACGTCGGCCTGCCCGGTTGGCTGCGGGTCACCGCCGGCCTGTCGAACGAGGTCGACGCCTTTCTGACGGCGACCCGCACACTGCTGACCGAGGGGACCGCGGCGCTGACGCCCTCCGCCGGCGCGCCGGCGGGCCCGGCCTCCGCGGCCGCGACGTCCGGCGACACGAGGCCCACCGTCGAACTGCCCTACCTCGGGGAGGAGTGACCAGGAATGGGTCGCACAGCCCGCATCGAGCGCAAGACCCTGGAGTCGCACGTCGTCGTCGAACTGGATCTCGACGGGGCGGGTGTGTCGTCGTCGTTCACCGGGGTGCCGTTCTTCGACCACATGGTCAGCCAGCTCGGCAAGCACGGAGGTTTCGACCTCACCGTCCGCACCCGCGGTGACCTGCACGTCGACGCCCACCACACGGTCGAGGACACCGCGATCGCCTTCGGTGACGCGCTGCGCGAGGCGCTCGGCGACAAGAGCGGGATCCGGCGCTTCGGGGACGCCCTGGTGCCGCTGGACGAGGCGCTGGTGCAGGCCGCGGTGGATCTTTCCGGCCGCCCGTACTGCGTGGTCGTCGAACCGGAGCTGATCGAGCTCATCGGCACCTACGACACGACGTTGACCCGGCACGTCTTCGAGTCGATCGCCGCGTCGGCGCGGATCGCCCTGCACGTGCGGGTGCTGTCGGGCCGCAACGCCCACCATGTGGTCGAGGCCCAGTTCAAGGCGGTCGCGCGGGCGCTGCGGGACGCGGTCGCGCTCGACGGGCGGGTGGCCGGCGTGCCGTCCACCAAGGGCGTGCTGTGACGGGGAGGAGCCCGCGGTGACCGGGCCGCGGGTGGTCGTCCTCGACTACGGGTCGGGGAACCTGCGCAGCGCGCAGCGGGCGCTCGCCCGGGTCGGCGCGGACGTGACCGTCACGGCCGACCTGGACGTCGCCCGGGCTGCGGATGCCCTGGTGGTCCCCGGGGTGGGCGCCTACGCGGCGTGCATGGCCGGGATCGACGCGGTCGGCGCGGCACCGGTCATCCACGAGCGGGTCGCCCAGGGACGTCCGGTGCTGGGGATCTGCGTGGGGATGCAGGTCCTCTACACCCTCGGGGACGAGCACGGCGTGCGTACCCGCGGGCTCGGCGTGCTCGCCGGGCAGGTCCGCCGGCTGGCCGCGCCGGTCCTGCCGCACATGGGCTGGAACACCGTGGCACCACCGGCCGGGACGGTGCTCTTCGACGGTCTGCCCGCGGACACCCGCTTCTACTTCGTCCACTCGTACGCGGCCGAGCCCGCGCCCGGCGACACCGTGGCCGAGCACGGCGAACCCTTTGCCGCGGCGGTGGAACGAGGCCCGCTGTACGCCACCCAGTTCCACCCGGAGAAGTCCGGGGACGCGGGTGCGCACCTGCTCACCAACTGGTTGCGCACCCTGCGCTGACCCGTGGCCCACCGGCCCGCGACCCCTGGTGCCGGACGGAACCGGAGAAGCGGCGGAAACGGAGAAGCCGGGAGAATCGGGGCCGCGAATCCGCGTTTCCCGCGCCTGGCAGCCCGTGATCGTGGACCAGGACGCGGATGTACCGCGTCCGCCGTGGCTCTGGTGGCACGCCGGCCCGGCCGGCAGCGCGCCATCGGCGCCGTGGGGACAGGAACCCACGGCTGACATGTACCTACCGGCATGGATCTACCAGCATGTATCTACCGGCATATGTCCAGAAGTACGTCAGTCGTGACGAATATTGATCATCCGGACCGCTCTGGGTTCGCCGCTCGCAACCGGTATCCGGACCTCGAGGATGCCGTTGTGGTAGGTGGCGGCGACCTCCTCCTTCTTCGCCCCTGGCGGCAGGGCGACCGAGCGGGTGAGCGAGCCGTAGCGGAACTCGGTGCGGTAGCGGCCGGTGGCCTTCTCCCTCCGCTCCTCCCGGCGCTCGGCGTGCAGCGACACCTCCCTTTCGGACACGGTGACCTCGACATCCCGGTCCGGGTCGATGCCGGGGAGTTCAGCGCGTACCACGTAGGCGCCGTCCTCGGCGTACTCCTCGACCCGCACGCTGTCCTCCCGCAGGCCCAGCCGCCGTGTGCCCCGCAGACGACCACGGCCGGCCGGATGACCCGGGCGATCCGGGCGACCGTTCCTGGCCGGTGCGCTCGCGTCGAATCAGTGCCGGACGGCTACTCCCTTTCACGGCTGCTCCTCATTCCTTGTCGCCTTGTCGATGATTCCTTGCTGTTGTCGTTCCTTCTCGCCTTGTCGATTCCTGGTCGGGATCCACGGAGCTGGTCGGGATCCACCCACATCTCCAGCGTGCGCCCTGTCGCCGCGGTCTGCCTCCCGGCCCTCGACGGACGTCCTCATGTCCTGCCCGACGGCCCGCGGGCGGCGCGGGACAGAACGCGAGGGGAGAAAGCGGACGCAGGGCATGATGAAACAACATGAAGTAAATATGGGATACGAGCGGGGAAAGCGGGCGGAGGTCGGAGGGAAGGTCGGGGAGCCCGGAGGGGAGCAAAGGGCGGAAAACGGCGGCTGGCGGCTCATCGGGTGGCGCGGCCGCGGCTCGTACCCGACGCTGGTGAAACCAGCCGCCGGGAGGTGCGCAGATGAGATACGTCGGGAGAGCGCTCGCCACGGCGGCGGGGGTGGCGACGGGCGTCGCCACCGGGCTGCTCGCGCGGTCGCGACGCATCCGCCGCGGGACCGACCTGGTCCGGGAGCGGGTCGGCCGTCGGCTCCGCTACCTGCGAGGACGGCTGCGAGGGCTCCGTTACCGGCTCGCTGGCGGCCGTCCCGACCCGGACGTCGCCGATGACATCCTCGCCGACCGGGTGCGTTCCCGGCTGGGCCCGGTCACGCGCAGGCTCGACGTCCCACGGGTACATGTGACCGTCCGCGACCACGTGGTCATCCTGCACGGCGATGTCGCCACCGCGGCCGACGCCACCGCCGTCGAGGATGCGATCTGGCAGACCTCCGGGGTCGAGGGGGTCGTGTCGATGTTGCACGAAGGGCTCGTCCGCGGGGACACCCGGCCGTCCGAGGGCGAACTGGTCCCGGTCCGCTCCATCATGCTGCGGCGGTTGTTCGACGCCGCGCAGCGGGCGGGTTGCGAGCCGCGGACCGTCCAGCCGGCGGTGCGCGCCGTGCTGGCGACGTTCTTCGAGCGGCTGCCGGCGGCCGAGCGCCGGCACATTGCCTCGCATCTGCCCGCGGACGTGCAGGTGCTGACCATGCCCCCACGGCGGCACGGTCGGGCTCTGGCGCGCCTGCGCCATCTGGACGAGTTCATCGAGGCGGTGCTGCGGATCGACCACATCGACCGCGGGCGTGCCCGCGACATCACCGGCGCCGTTCTGCACACGCTGCGTGACTTCGTCCCGGAGGAGGCCCAGGACGTCGCTGCCGTCCTTCCCGAAGAACGTGGACGGACCCGACAGCGCCCGCCCCACCGGCCTGACCAGGCTGGTAGCCCGGGACAGGCGGGGCCCGGAGCGATGT
>NZ_CAAAFS010000203.1:0-3212 GCF_900634755.1 Protofrankia symbiont of Coriaria myrtifolia | reverse complement strand
CCCCGACCCGGCCTCCCCGACCCGGCCCGAGCCGGCCCCGCCTGTCCCGGGCTACCAGCCTGGTCAGGCCGGCGGCGCCCGGAGCGATGTCGGGCGGGGCCGGCCCCGCCGCGGGCCTACCGGTGTTGCCGCCCGCCGTGCTGCCGCTGACCGCCGCCGTGGATCACCGCGACCGGGCAGGGGGAGTGATGGGTGCAACGCTGACTGGTCGAGCCCAGCAGCAACTCGGCGAAGCCCTCGTGACCACGGGCACCGACGACGAGTAGCTGGGCGCCGGCGGCCTGCCGGATCAGGCTGGTCCCCGCGGCGCCGAGCATGAGCCCGGCGTCCACCGTGACGTCCGTACGGTCGTCCAGCCCCTTTGCCAACGTGTCCTCGAGCAGGGCCTGGGCCGCCTTCTCCAGTCCTTCTCCCTCGAAGCCGGCGTAGTAGCCGGTGTACATTGCCGGCGCGGGCATCCAGACATGGAGGACACGCAGGGTCACTTTGCGCTGGGCCGCTGCCGTGGCCGCCCAGCGCAGCGCGTTGATCGAACCTTCCGAGCCGTCCACCCCGACAAGCACCGGACGCCTCTCCCGCGGCACGCCGGCCAGCCGGCCGTCATGCAGCTCGTGCCCGCGGCTCTGCTCCGGAGCCCAGCGGACCACCACGACGGCACCGGCCGACATGTGCACGCAGGCGTCGCTGACGGAGCCCGTCACAAGGCGGCGCAGGCGTCCCGAGCCCCGCGCGCCGATCACGAGCATCCGCGCGTTGGTAGCCGCGTTGAGCAGGGCGTCGACCGGGTCGGCGCGCCCGGGCTGCTCGATGATCGTGACGGCTGGCGCGGTGGCGCGGATGCGCTCGACGGTTTCGTGCAGGAGCTTCTCGGCGGCAGCCTCGAGCTGGTCGGCGTTGTGTGACGGGACGTGGTTGGCCAGTACCCGTGGGCAGCGCTCGACCGACCAGGCGAGCACCACGCGCACGGTCGCGCCGCTGCGCTGTGCTTCGTCGACGGCCCAGCTCAGCGCCTTGTCGGCGTCCTCGGACAGGTCCGTCCCCACAACGATTTCCCGGCTTTCCCGAGCGTCCCGGATCTCCCGGATCTCCTGCATGCCAGCCTCCTTCATGGGCGGATCGGCTCTCGTCCGCGTGGCCGGTGGCGGTCGGTGACCGTATACCCATCCGCGTCCCTGTTGATCCGCTTGTCCACACGGGTCGTGCGCGGGGTTTTTCGCCTGTGCGCGGGTCGTGCGCGGGGCCTTCCCCTGCGGGCGATCAGACGAGGAAGGGCCAGCGTCGGACGACGGCCTGCCGCTCCTACCAGCCTCCGAGGCCGCACACCCGGCCGGCGTGGCAGAAGGCGAGCAGGCCGAGGACCATCGCGTAGACGAGGTGCTCGTCCATGAACGGGTTGTTGGCGGGCGGGAGCACGGCCGTGTACATCAGGATGAGCATCAGGGCTCCCGCGCCGGCCGCCAGGCGACCTGATGTCTCCTGTTGATGTTCCGGGCCGGGTGGCGTGGTTCCCGGGCCGGGTGGCCGGGTGGACGCCGGGGGCGTTCGGCCCGCCGGGGCGGCCTTCCGCGGCGCCGGTCCGCGTTCGCCGCCGGTCCGCGGTCATGTCAGTCCACGATCGTGAGGATTTCCGCTGTCGGCCGCCGCGGGGCGGGCTCGACCGGGCGGCCTCCCGGCAGCGGGTAGCCGACAAGAAAGATCATTTGAACATGGCCGGTGCTGCGAAGCAGCTCACGCACCCTGACCCGGATGGCGTCGATGTCCTCGGCGTGCCCGACCGGGCGGGCCGCCGCACCGTGCGCCGTGGCCGTCAGCAGTATCCGCGCGACCGCCTGGCCGGCGGCAAGCCGGTCGACGGGCCGGTCCGCGTCCGTCCCGAGCGCGACGACCGTCGGCCGCCGCAGCCCCGCGGGCGGAGTGGGCACGCCGGTGCGGCGTCCGACGGCGTCCGGGCCGGTCCCGCCGGCCGCGTCCGGGGTACCGGCCGTACCTGTTGCGGCGGCCGTACCTGTTGTGGCATGCGTGCCGATCGTGATCGGTGCGCCGGTCCAGTCGGCCGCGGTGTGGCGGCCCATGGCGCCCAGCCACACGCCGTCCACGCTCAGGGCGGCCACGTCGGCGGCGCTCAGCGTGGCCAGCCAGCAGCCTTCGGCTTCGGCCGCCTTCGTGAGCGCCGCGGTGATCGTGGCCGGCACCGGGGCGGGACGCAGCGGCTGACGATCGGTGATCCGGGACCGCGTGGCCGCGATGAGCGCCCGCTCCTCGGCGTCGGGCGGGCGCGCGGTGCCGGCCCGGATGGTGGCCAGCGGCTCCCTGCCCGCGAGGTCCATGTCGAGATCGGCGTATCCGGGCCCGTCCGGCAGGAGGGTCACCGCCGGGAGCAGGTCGCGGGCTCGCAGCGCCAGGCGCGCGTGGTACAGGGCCGCGCCGCAGCTGATCAGCAGCTGCCGCCCGTCCGGGTCGATGGCGCCGAGCAGGAGGGACGGGTCCGTGAACAGTTCGAGGCATCCGGTGCCGGCGAACCAGTGCCACGGCTGGGTGTCGTGGATCGACGGTGCCAGTGCGGCCTCGGCGACGACTTCTTCGATCTGCTCAGGGGAGGGCACTACGCCGGTTGTCGACATGATCTTCACCGTCCCTGTCTCTCGCCGTGTCTCCCGCGGTCTCCCGCGCTGTCGGGTCTTCCTCGTTTCTTCCCCTCCAGAGCCCTGCCCCTCGCTCGGGCATCCCGAGTCCTGCCCCTTCCCCGCCTCCTTGCTTGGGGGCCTCCTTGCCTGGGGCGTCCCGGGGCCTGCCTGCCACCGGAGGCTGGCTCTTTCCCGCGTCTCCTGCCTCCGCACTGTCCCTCGGGGAAGCTCCCTTCCTGGCTGCGCTGTGTGATCGAACTGGTGCTGTCAGTGTGTTCGGAGCTTCTCCGGGGTGTTACTTCGCGTAGCTGGATGAACGCGGAAAAAATTTCCACGAAGTGCTTGCGATCATGAAACTCGGACGTTTCGTCGTGTATGTTTATCCCTGCCGGCGGAAAGCCGGGAGACACCGAAGGTCGAGTTCATCGCCCAGGCGGCCCCCATCCCCGGCCCGAGCTTCCCACAGGGAGTTCGGCCGCCCCCGAGGCGAATCCCGGATAATTCGGAGACGTTTGACTCGGCGGGGCTACGTCAGTAAGTTGCAACAGTTGCTCCGAGCGGGTCACCGAAAGGTGCCTCTCGGGTCTG